>JAWWPK010000273.1:0-12182 GCA_033854925.1 Nocardioidaceae bacterium
GGGCCGCCACGGCCGGAGCCCAGCTCGGACCCGGCGATCCGGACCACCTCGATGCCGGCGTCCTCGAGCCGGTCGTTGGTCTCGTCGTTGCGCTCGTAGGCGACGGCCACCCGAGGGGCCAGTGCCAGGGTGTTGTTGCCGTCGTCCCACTGCTCGCGCTCGGCGGTGACCGGGTCGAGGCCGGTGTCGATCTGATGCATCCTGTCGATGCCCATGGCCGCCGCCGCCGCGACGAGGAACGGCTCGCCCTTGCCGACCTCGAGCACCAGGTCGCCGTCGGGCTCCGCATCACCGGTCGGCCGGACCGTGTAGGCGACCAGCGAGTCCGCCATGTTCGGGTAGACGACCATCTTGTCCACGTCGACCAGCGTGCAGATCGTGTCGAGGTGCATGGTCGCGCGCTCCTGCGCGATCGGCACGGCGAGCACCGTGTGCGCGAGCTCCGCCTCGAAGCACTGCCTGGCCAGCCGTTCGACGCCGGCCGCCGTCGTCCGCTCCCCGACCCCGACGGCGATCACGCCCGGCGCCAGCAGCAGTACGTCGCCGCCCTCGACGTGCTCGAGGTGCGCGCCGTGCATCCGCGGGGTGCCGATGAACCGCGGGTGTCGGCTGTAGATCAGCTCGGTCAGCTCCGTCTCGCGCTTGCGGGCCGGCATCGCCAGCGAGGTGATCGCGACCCGGTCGCGCACCCACACCGACGAGTCGCGCGTGAAGAGCAGGTTGGGCAGCGGGTCGATGAGGAAGTCGTCGTGCGCGAGGAGGGTCGTGACCAGGCCGAACCCGCCGCGCACCTCGTCGTTGCGGATGCCGGCGGTGAGGTAGCCGGTCAGCTCGGCCGGCGTGGCGTCGCCCAGCAGCCCCTCGAGGTAGCCGCGCATCGTGTCGCCGAGGTCGAGGTCGCGCAGCGCCTCCTCGATCGCGCCGGCGCGGGCCTCCTCGTCCTGCTCGAGGGTCTCGGTGAGCAGGTCGGTGAGGTAGAGCACCTCGACCCCGCGGCCCCGCAGCTCGTCCGCGAACGCGTCGTGCTCGTCCTGGGCACGCGCCACCCAGGGGATGCCGTCGAAGAGCAGCTTGTCGTTGTTGCGCGGGGTCAGCCGCTTCAGCTCCGGGCCGGGGCGATGCAGCATCACCGTGCGCAGCCGGCCGACCTCGCTGTCCGCGCCGTGCGGCGCCCGGTCCTGGGCAGCACTGTCGGTTCCCTCGGTCATGGCGGCCACCCTAGTCAGCGCACGAGTTCAACGAGCGTGAGCGTCGCCAGGAGCAGGCAGACGCCGGCGCCGACGTAGTGCAGGACGTGCAGGGACACGAAGCGCAACAGCGCCTTGCCCACCACGACCGCCAGCCCGCTGACCACGAGCAGCGCGCCCAGGGCGCCGACGAAGACACTCCCGGGTGCGTCGTACCGCGCCACGAGCGAGATCGTCAGCAGCTGGGAGAGGTCACCCCACTCGGCGGCGAACAGGATCAGAAAGGACGCCAGCACCGCGCGCAGCCCGGTCGCCGGCTTGGCGTCGGCGTACTCCTCCTCGCCCTCGGCCAGAGACGCGCGGTGGTGGCTCAGGCCTTCGCGGAGCAGCACGACGGCGCCGATCAGGAACATGGCCAGAGTGACGGAGCGGACCAGCTCCGCGGGCAGCAGCGACGCCGCACTGCCGAGCAGGACGGCCACGGTCGTCTGCACCGCGAAGGCCAGGCTGACGCCGATCCAGACCAGGAGCGGGCGGTACTTCGTGGCCAGCACCAGCGTCGCGAGGAAGGTCTTGTCGGGAAGCTCCACGATGAAGATGGCGCCGAAGGTCAGCGCCAGGGCGGTCAGGTCCATCAGACTCGCACCTGGGCCCGCGCTGCGGCGGACGCCTCCGCGAGCACCTCGCGGATGGGCCGGTCCAGCGCGCGCGCGGCACGCACCACGTCGTCGTACTCCGGCTGCGCGGTCACGACGACGCCGTCGAGCCGCGCGACCTTCACGCCGATCTCGACGCCACCGACGGTGACGTGCGTGGTCTCGCGGGGGAGGGCGTGCCGGGCGACGGGGTAGTCGCGGATCCCGATCGTGGTCGTCTCCCGGAAGACCGTCGCCCTGACCTCGGCCGCCCGGTCGGGCGCCACGAGGGCACGGAAGGTGTGCGCGGGGCGACCCTTCTTCATCAGGATCGGCGTCAGCCAGGCGTCGAGCGCGCCGGCGGCCAGCACGGCCGTGATCACGTCGGGCCACAGCCGCGGGTCGAGGTCGTCGACGTTGGTCTCCAGGACCAGCAGGTCGTCCGCGCCGGGCTCGGCGGTCACGGGCTCGCCGACGAGCAGCCGCAGCACGTTGGTGTGACCGTCGGGGTCGCGGCCTCCGGCGCCCACGCCGATGGACGTCGTGGACATCGCCGGCTGCGGGCCGTACGACGTGGCGAGGGTGGTCAGCAGCGCGGCGCCGGTCGGCGTGCAGAGCTCGGTGGCCGGCGCGCCCTCCGGGCCGGCGTACGACGGGACACCGGTCAGCAGGGCAGCCACCGCCGGCGGCGGGACCGGCAGGGTGCCGTGCGCGCTCCGGACCGTGCCGGAGCCGACGGCGATCGGCGTCACGACGACGTCGACGGGCGCCAGGTGGACGAACCCGGCGCACACCCCGACCACGTCGGCGATGGCGTCCAGCGCACCGACCTCGTGGAAGTGCACGTCGAGCGGGTCGTGGCCGTGCACGCTGCCCTCGGCGACCGCGAGCCGCTCGAAGACGCGCAGCGCCAGGTCGCGCACCCGGTCGTTGATCGGGGACTCGAGGAGAAGGGTCCGGACGTCGCGCCACGACCGGTGGTGCACCGAGTCGGCGACCTCGACGTGGACCTGCGTGGCCGCGAAACCGTTGCGGGTGACCGCCTCGACCCGCAGCGTGACTGGCTCGGGGGAGACCGCGTCGACCGCGGCCTGGATCGTCTCGATCGGCACACCAGCGCCGACGAATGCGCCGAGCAGCATGTCGCCGCTGGCGCCGGACGACGCATCGAGCCAGAGGTTGGTCATCGGGCCGCTCTCGCCACCCGCGCGGCGAAGACCCCGGCGCCGTACCCGTTGTCGATGTTGACCACGGTCACGCCGGGCGCGCAGGAGTTGAGCATCGCCAGGAGCGCGGCCAGCCCGCCGAACGAGGCGCCGTAGCCGATGCTGGTCGGCACGGCGACGAGTGGTACGCCGGTCAGCCCGCCGACCACCGAGGGCAGCGCGCCCTCCATCCCGGCCACGACCACGAGGCAGTCGGCCGCCTCGAGCCGGTCCTGGACCGCCAGAAGTCGGTGCAGTCCCGCAACGCCGACATCCTCGATGAGCTCGACCGCCGAACCGTGGACCCGGACGGAGAGCGCGGCCTCGGCCGCGACCGGGGCGTCCGACGTACCGGCCGACACCACCGCGACCCTGCCCAGCGGCTCCGGGAACGGCCCCAGGGTCGCCGCCCGCGCCACCGCGTCGACGTTGGCCTCCGGTAGCGATGTCGCGACCTGCGCGAGGGCCTCCTCGGACAGGCGGGTCGCGAGCACCGCCCGCTCGGGGTGCTTCTCGTGGAGCGTGCGCAGGATCGTGATGATCTGGCCGGGAGTCTTGCCGGCGCCGTAGACGACCTCGGCGTCACCGGTGCGGCGGGCGCGGTCGAGGTCCACCCGGGCGAAGCCCAGATCGTGGGTCAGCTCCTCGGTGCGCGGGTCGTTCTCCTTCACCAGAGCAGGCTAGTCGTGCGGAGGTCTGGGGGTGTTGGCTGGTCAGGTGACGACCATCGACCACTACGCACAGGGCACACCCAGCTACGTCGAGCTGACATCACCGGACCAGCAGGCGGCCAAGGGGTTCTACGGGCCGCTGTTCGGCTGGGAGTTCGAGGACGTCGACATGGGCCCGGCCGGGGTGTACGTCGCGGTGACGGTCCAGGGCGACTCGATCGCCGGGATCGCCGGGCAGATGCCCCAGCTGCAGGGCCACCCGGCGTTCTGGGGCGTCTACCTGGCCGTCGACGACGTGGACGCGACCGCGGCCAAGGTCGCTCCGGCCGGCGGGACGGTCGAGGCCGGGCCGTTCGACGTGATGGAGCTGGGCCGGATGGCGAGCATCAAGGACCCGACCGGCGTGCGCGTGAACCTCTGGCAGGCGGGGCAGAGCATCGGCTCGGCGCGCGTCAACGAGCCCGGCTGCCCGATCTGGCACGAGCTGGTCAGCGCGGACCTGCCGAGAGCGACGAAGTTCTACACCGACGTGCTCGGCGTCGAGTGGGAGTCGATGCCGATGGAGACCGGCGACGACTACACCTGCCTGGTGGTCGGGGGCCGGCCGGTCGCCGGCGCCTTCCCGCCGCAGATGGAAGGCATCCCGCCGCACTGGGACGTCTACTTCAACGTCGAGGACTGCGACGCGACGGTCGCCCGAGCCGTGGACCTCGGCGCGAGCGAGCTGGTGGCGCCGTACGACCTGGCCGGGGTCGGCCGGACGGCAATGGTCCGTGACCCGCAGGGCGGACTCGTCGCGTTCCTGCAGAACCCGCCGCAGGGCACGCCCTAGCCTCCCGCGGCCCACTCCTGGCACCGCGCCACGAACGCGAAAGCCTCCTCCAGGCTTCCCGGCCGGGGCGGGTCGTTCCAGCTCAGGGCGCGGTCGTCACGCACCTGCTCCAGCAGCGGCCGCCAGCGCGGCTCGAGTGCGGCCATCGCCCACTCGAGCGCGCGGCGCTTCGAAGTCACCTCACCCGTGACGAGGGAGTAGAGGACTCGGCTGCAGGTCGCCACGACGTACCGCTGCGTCCATGCGACCTCGGTGGGCGCCCACGACAGGATGTCGGGCAGCAGGGTCGGGAGGTCGCGCCGCATCCGGTCGCGGACCAGTTCGGCCGGGACCGGCGCAGTGAACTCTCGTGGGTCGGGGCCGCTCAGGGTGACGCCGTGCTCGTGGAGCGTCCAGCGCACCACCTCGCGGTTGCAGTGTTCGTCCCAGCTCAGTTCGGTGTGGCCGTGGTCGACGTAGAACCACGGACGACCGATGGTCGCGTTGTCGGCGAGGTCAGAAAACAGGGCGTAGGAGCCCTCCAGATCGTGGGTCCACTTGCCCTCGCGACGGGGCAGCTCGGCCCACAGGTCCCGGACCGCCTGCTCCGCCGCTCCGCTCGGCAGCTCGCGCAGCACCACCAGGAAGTCGCAGTCGCTCTGCTCGTCGGCGTCGCCCGTCGCGAAGGAGCCGACGAGATACATCCCCACCAGGTCAGGACCGAACGTCGCCCGGCTGTGCGACGCGATCTCGGCGAGGAGCCGGTTCAGCTCGGCGTACGGCGTCGGCCCCGTCACTGCTTGCGAAACGCGTCCGCGGGGTAGACGCCGAGGATCTTCACGTCGGTCGTGAAGAACCGCAGCTCCTCGAGCGCGCGCGCGAGGCCGAGGTCGGACGGGTGGCCGTCGACCTCCGCGAGGAACTGGGTCGCGGTGAACTCCCCGCCGACCATGTAGCTCTCCAGCTTGGTCATGTTGACGCCGTTGGTCGCGAAGCCGCCGAGCGCCTTGTAGAGGGCGGCGGGCAGGTTGCGGACGTTGAAGATGAACGACGTCACGACCGGGCCGTTGCCGGCCGGCGCCTCGACCAGCTCGCGGGACAGCACGACGAACCTGGTGGTGTTGTGGTCCTCGTCCTCGACGTCCTTGGCCAGCACCTCGAGGCCGTAGATCTCCGCGGCCAGCGGGGGCGAGATCGCGGCCTGGGTGGGATCGCCGGCCTCGGCGATCTCGCGGGCAGCGCCCGCGGTGTCGCCCGAGATCACCGGGTGCAGGTTGTGGGCGCGGATGATCTTGCGGCACTGGCCGAGCGCGTGGACGTGGCTGTGCACGTCGCGGATCTGGTCGAGCCGGGCCCCCGGGATGCCCAGCAGCTGGAACCGGATCCGCAGGAAGTGCTCGGCGACGATGTGCAGCCCGGAGTCGGGCAGGAAGTGGTGGATGTCGGCGACCCGGCCGGCGATCGAGTTGTCGATCGGGATCATCGCCAGGTCCGCCTCACCAGCCTCGACAGTCGCGAAGACGTCCTCGAACGACGCGCAGGGCACCGCCTCCAGCTCCGGGTAGTGCTCACGGCACACCTGGTGGGAGTTGGCGCCGGGCTCGCCCTGGTAGGCGATGCGTCGCGGTTCGGTCACCGGAGCATCGTAGTTTGGGACGCGTGGCCTTCCTGGTCGTGCTCAGTCTCGTGGTCGCCCTGGCCGCCCTCGCGGTGGCGGTCGTGGGGCTCCGCCGTACGCCGACCAGCGGCGGTGACGTCGACGCACTGCCCGAGGACGTCGTCGGGCTGCGGCAGGAGGTGGCCGCGCTGCGCGCGGAGGCCCAGGGCTCGCTGCGCCATCTCGGGCTGGTCCGGTACGACGCGTTCGCCAGTGGTGGACCGAGCGTGGGCGGCCGCCTGTCCTGGTCGCTCGCGCTCCTCGACGACGGCGGGAACGGCGTGGTGCTGACCGCGATCCACGGCCGCAGCGAAGCCCGCAGCTATGCCAAGAGCATCGCCGGCTGGAGCTGCGACCAGCCGATGTCGCCCGAGGAGGAGGAGGCGGTGGCGTCCGCGAAGCCATGAGCCGCGACTGGGACGACCTCGCCGACGAGCTCGGCGTCAAGGCGGTCGACGAGGGCGACCCGACCCGCTGGTACGACGAGCTCTGGTCGGCCGCGGCGCGTGGCGACGTGGCACTGCCGTGGGACCACACCGATCCGCACCCGGTGCTCGCCGACTGGGTGGCCGGCAACGGGACCGGCCAGGGACGGCGCGCGGTGGTCGTCGGCTGTGGCCTCGGCGCGGACTCCGAGCACCTGGCCCGGCACGGCTGGCGCACCACGGCCTTCGACATCTCGCCCGCGGCAGTGGCCGCGGTCCGCGCCCGCTACCCAGACTCCGAGGTCAACTACCGGGAGGGCGACCTGCTGGACCTCGCCGACGACCTGAGCGATGCCTTCGATCTCGTGGTCGAGATCTACACCCTGCAGGCGCTGCACCCGTCCCTGCGCGAGCGCGCCGTCGCCGGGGTCCACGACCTCATGGCGCCGGGAGCCACCGCCCTCGTCGTCCAGGTCGTTCGTCGCGACGACCAGCCCGTCACGGCCGAGCCGCCATGGACGCTGACGCGTGCCGAGATGGAGGCGGTCGCGGGCGACGGCGTCGCCGTCGACGAGCTCGACGAGGTGCTCCCCGAGGGCCGGGTCAACCCCTTGTGGCGGATGGTGCTCACTCGCCGGTGACGAACCGCTGGAGCAGCAGCACCAGCCGCTTGCTCTCCCGCACCCCGAGGGTGCCCAGCCGCACGGCCAGCGTCTTCTCGGCCAGGGCCCTGGCCTGCTCGAGCGTGTCGATCGCGCCGGGACGCAGGTGCAGCACCTGGGTACGCCGGTCCCACTCCAGCCGCCGCCGCTCGACCAGCCCGCGCTGCTCCAGGTGGTCGACCATCTCCACCACGCTGGCCCCGCTGATGCCGAGCCGCCTGCTGACCTCCGCCTGCGGCACCGGTCCGAGCGCCGACAGCGTGGACAGGAGGCCGAAGTGGGCGGGCGCGATGCCCAACGGTACGAGTGCTTCCGAGAACGCGCGATGCATCCGGAGGTGCGCGCGGGTGATCAGGAAGCCCAGGCTCTCCAGGAGCGGCTCGGGGGTGTCCAGAGCCAGCTCGCCCGCGAGGATCCCGAGCAGCAGTCGACGCAGCTCCTCACGCTCGCCGAGCGAGAAGCCCGGGGTCAGCGCCTCCTCCAGGTCCTCGGCGTGCCGCCGCCACCGCCGGGCCGCGGCGGCTCCCTCGGGTGTCCGGGTGAGCAGGTAGGACCGGCGGTCGTCGGGGTTGCGGACCCGCTCGACCAGCCCCTGGTCGGCGAGCTCTGCGGCGACCTTGACCATCGTGGTCCGGCTGACGTCGATGGTGTTCGCGATGGACTGCTGCGACCTGGTGGCCCCGCCGGCCAGCGTGAGCAGCGCGGCGTAGGCATGGATGTCCACTCCCTGGGGGAGCACCTCGTCCAGGTGCACCGTGACCCGAGCCGCGGCGCGCCACATCAGGTGGCCCGGCTGGTCCTCGAGCCCCGGCAGCAGCTCGCGGCTGTCGGTCGCGTCCTCCAACCCCAAAACATTCACCTCCTGATCGTTAGGCACTTGACGAATGCTGCGACGGGAGTATCGTACCGAAGGTAATCGTTAGGTACGTGATGATTCGGCTGTTGACGAAGACCGGCCGAGAGAGGTGAACTCATGACCGTGCAGACCGCCGCGACGACGCCCGAGACCACTGCCGGCCGAGACCCCAAGTGGTGGACTCTCGTCGCGGTCTGTCTCGGCATCTTCATCCTGCTGCTCGACATCACGATCGTGAACGTCGCGCTCGCGGACATCCAGGACGACCTCGGTGCCAGCCTGTCCGACCTGCAGTGGGTGATCGACGCCTACGCGCTGAGCCTGGCCGCGCTGCTCCTCACCGCGGGCTCGCTGGCCGACCTGTTCGGTCGGCGGCTCGTCTTCGTGATCGGGGCCGCGCTGTTCATGGCCGGGTCGATCGCCTGCGGCGCGGCCCAGGACATCCTGTTCCTTCAGCTGGCCAGGGCCTTTCAGGGCATCGGCGGCGCGGCCATGTTCGCCACTGCCCTCGCGCTGATCGCCTCGGCGTACCAGGGACGGGACCGCGGCGTGGCCTTCGGTGCCTTCGGGGCGACCACTGGTGTCGCCGTCGCGGTCGGCCCGGTCCTGGGCGGCGTCCTCACCAGCGGCATCTCCTGGCGGTGGATCTTCTTCGTCAACATCCCGATCTGCCTGCTCGCGATCGCGATCGCCGCCACCCGGGTCCGCGAGTCGCACGACCCGCGCGCCGGCAGCCCGGACTGGTTCGGCTTCGTCACCTTCAGCCTCGGCCTCGGTTCGCTCGTCTACGGCCTCATCCACGCCGGTCAGACCGAGTGGAGCAACGGGCGCGTGCTGTTCTGCCTCGTGGCCGCTGCGGTCCTGCTGGCCGTGTTCGTCGCCAGCCAGCTCCGCGGCAAGGACCCGATGTTCGACCTCGCGCTGCTCCGCAAGCCGACCTTCACCGGCGGCCTGATCGCGGCGTTCGGCGTCTCCGCCTCGGTCTTCTCGCTGCTCGCCTACCTGGTGATCTACGTCCAGAACGTCCTCGGCTACTCCGCGGTGGGCGCCGGCGTCCGGTTCCTGTTCCTCTCCGGGACGGCATTCTTCGCGGCGGCGATCGCCGGGCGCCTCACCGAGAAGGTCCCCACCAAGTGGCTGATCGCTCCGGGCTTCGTCGTGCTCGGGGTCGGACTGCTGCTCATCCACGGCATCGAGGTCGACTCCTCCTGGACACACCTCATCCCCGGTCTGCTGGTCAGCGGGATCGGGATCGGGATGATCAACACGCCGCTCGCCTCGACCGCGGTCGGCGTGGTCACGGTGGACCGCTCGGGCATGGCTTCGGGCATCAACTCCACGTTCCGGCAGGTGGGCATCGCCACCGGTATCGCGGTGCTCGGCACGATCTTCGCCCACCAGGTGGCCGACGGGGTCCGCTCCGGCCTTGCCGGTACGCCGGCCGCCGATCAGTCCGACCGGATCGCCGCAGCCGTCACCGGCGGCCAGACCGACGCGATCATCCAGGCCGCGCCGTCCGGCGTACGCGACCAGCTGGCCGCGGTCGCCACGTCGAGCTTCGTGGACGCGCTAAACCACATCACCCTGATCGCCATGTGGCTGGCCTTCGCCGCGGCGGCGTGCTGCTTCGTGCTGATCCGCCAGAAGGACTTCGTCCAGCAGGGACCGCCAACCCCTCCGGAGGGGTGACCGTCAGCGCTGCTGCATGTAGTACTCGGTGAAGTCGCGGCACCGTCCGTCGTCGTCGAAACGCATCACGAAGCAGTTGTGGAAGACCCGGACCACCGGCCCGTCCGGCTCGTCGCGGTACGACGAGGTCCCCGTCGCCACGACCACGTCGCCATCGACGGCGACGGGCGCATAGCTCGCGTCGTAGGTGCCCATGGCGTCCCGGCTGGACGAGCCGGGAGTCTGGTCGCCGAGCCAGGACGCGACCACCGCGTCGCGACCGATCACGGGGTTGTCGTCGTAGGCGTGGTAGCGGTAGGTGACGTCTTCGCTGAACAGGTCACCGATCAGGTCAGCCTCGTAGGTCAGCCAGGCGGTCACGTAGCGGTCCAGCCAGTCCTGGGCGGCGGAGTGGTCCATGGCTCCAGGATGGCGTCAGCGTGGCACGCGGACCAGCACCCGCCCGTGGATGCACTCCATCTGCAGCTCGCGGCCTGGGCCGATCGAGTCGCCGTCCAGCTGGCGGGGCGTGTCTGCGCTGGCACGTACGACGACCGTGCGGCCGGTCATCCGGTCGACCAGCTCGTCGGTCCGGGGCCGCTTGGCCAGCACCCGGAACGCCAGTGGGATCCAGGACAGGAACAGCCGTGGGTGCAGCAGGACCACGTCGAGCAGGCCGTCGTCGATCGACGCGTCCGGGAGCAGCGGCATCCCGGCCTGCAGGTAGCCGACGTTGCCGACCACGATCGTGCGGGCCCGGTGGGTGGTGAACTCGCCGCCGTCGACCGAGACCTCGACCCGCATCGCCGGGAACATCAGCGACTTCAGCGCCGACAGCACGTAGGCGATCCAGCCGACCCTCGCCTTGATCTCCTCGTTGACGCCCTCCATGATCGCGGCGTCGAACCCCATGCCGGCCATCACCATGAAGTGGGTGCCGTCCTCGACGCCGTCGCCGCTCACCTTGACCATGTCGATGGCCCGGTCCTGGCCGGTGAGGGCGATGTCGATCGCCGCGCGGAGGAACAGGGGGATGTCGAGGTTGCGTGCCAGCAGGTTGCCGGTGCCCGCCGGGATGATCCCGACCGGGATACCGGTGCCGGCCAGCTCGGCGCAGACCTCGCGCACCGTCCCGTCGCCGCCGCAGACCATGACCAGGTCCGCCCCGGCGACGGCCGCCGCCTCGGCCATGCCGGTGCCCGGGTCCTCGATCGTCGTGTAGTGCCAGACCGGCGCCGACCAGCCGGCCTCGGCGGCCATCGAGTTCACGATCCGGCGGAACTCCTCGATGTCCTCGACCTTCGAGGGGTTGAGCACGACGGCGAGGATGCGGTCCGAGGGGTACGGCGTCGGGAGGTCCGGCAGCAGCGCCGCGTGGCTGCGTGGCAGGGGGCTGTAGACCGCCAGACCCAGGGCCACCATGCCCATCCCGAGCAGGAAGCCGCCGACCACGTCCGACGGGAAGTGCCTGCCGAGCAGCACCCGGTCCAGGCAGACGACCACGATCATGAGCCCGATCAGCGCGTAGAGCAGCCGACGCATGTTGCCGCGCCGGACGAGCATGACCACGAGGACGATCAGGATCCCGCCGAACGCCGTGACCGACGCGGCGTGCCCCGACGGGAACGACTTCGAGGACAGCAGCGCCTGGTCGAGCTGCCACTCGGGCCGGGCCCGGCCGACCAGCAGCTTGATCACGGTGCAGGCCGCGGTGGTCGTCACCATGACACCGACGGTGTAGAGCGCGGCCCGGCGGTGGCGGCGGATGAACATGAGCGCGGCCACAGCGATCGTCATGATCGTCATGCCGATGGTCGCGAAGGTGACCTCGATGACCCGCAGCGGTCGGATCAGCCAGTGCGAGTCCACGGCGAACTTCGCCGCCGGCGAACCGCGGTTGTCGAACTGCGTGATGGGGCCCCAGCCCTGGACCACGGCGATCGTCATGACCCCGAACAGCAGGAACGACAGCAGCGCCCAGCCCAGGAGCACGAGGCGGGGTCGATCCAGCACGGGCAGAAGTATGACGGGGCCGGACCTCGAACCGGGCACCGGCGAACGACGACGGGCGCCCTGTGCAATCTCGAATGAGCTGCACCCCGGGCGACCACTAGCCTTGATCAGGTGATCGACCCCCGCATTCTCCGTGACCAGCCGGACCTCGTGCGCGCCGCCCAGGCCAAGCGCGGGCTGTCCGACGCAGTGGTCGACGAGGCGTTGGCGGCCGACACCCAGCGCCGCCGGGCGATCGGGGACTTCGAGGCCAAGCGGGGCGAGCAGAAGACGCTCGGCAAGCAGATACCGCAGGCCAAGGGCGACGAGAGGCAGGCGCTGCTGGCCCGGACCAAGGAGCTCGCGGCCGAGGTGAAGGCCGCTGAGGCCGCGCAGACCGAGGCCGAGGAGGC
>JAWWPK010000274.1:0-2783 GCA_033854925.1 Nocardioidaceae bacterium
CCTGAGGGTTCTTGCCTCCCTGCTTGGTGCATCGCGAGGACGCTCTTCGCCTCAATGCAACAGTGCCCTGCTCGGCAAATACGGCTTTTCTGGTGGATCGCCGGGCCCACGGACGAGCTGCCGCGCCTGGGCCTGCCGACCGGGACCTACTCAGCCTTCGGCTTCGGCGGCAACTTCCTGACAGTGCTCCCCCACGCTCGACGCTGTGGTGTGCGTGCTGAACGACACTGGCGTGGAACTGTCCAGCAGCGACTACAGCGAGTTCTTGGGCCAAGTCGTGCGGGAACTGGGCTAACGACCTCGCGCGTGGTCGGCAGTGGCGCGTCGGGGACCGCGGACTGACTCCGACCTCGAACCGGTAAGGGCCACTGCGGCAATGGTGACGTCACCACCTGCACAGCTGGGCCCGACCGAAGCCGAACCGGCAAGGCGGCGCCCGGCGTCATTCCAGTGGCGCAGAGGTTCACCGGCCGGGCCAGGACGTCTTCAACCCGCACATCGAAGGCGTCGCCACAGACTCGTCGCGCCAGGCCATGGGTAACCCGCAGATCGAGAGCAGGGCGGTTCACGGGCTTGGTGATGCCTGGGACAGGGCTGCTGCCGCCACCATGGTTCACGCTGACAGACACCAGCTCGGTTGCGTTACCCATGATCCGAAGCGTGCGCTCGAGCATTTTCGAGCTCTTGGTTACGCGCAACGGAACTACTATTCGTTCATGGCTGATGATCCGGTGGCGTTCCCGGCGCTCGACGGGTCCGAGCTTGCCGTTCTCGAGGTGTTGGGGATGCGCAGGTCGGTGGCCGTGGGCGAGTATCTCTATCGGGAGGGGGACGCGAGCTATGACTTCTACGTGGTCCTTTCGGGTGCGGCCGAGATCGTAGTCCGCTCCGAGGGCGAGGAGCGGGTCGTCGCCCGCCACGGTGCCGGTCGGTTCCTGGGCGAGCTGAACCTGCTCACTGGTCTGCGGGTGTTCGTCTCGGCGCGCGTGGTGGAGCCCGGTGAGGTCCTCGTGGTGCCGGCAGCGACGCTGCGCCATGTGCTCGCGACCAAGCCCGGCCTCGGTGACCGGATCCTGGCGGCCTTCCTTGCCCGTCGGTCGGTGTTGCTGTCCGGCGCGGCTGTGGCCAACCGTGTCATCGGCTCCCGGTTCTCCCCTGAGTCGCTGCGGCTGCGGGAGTTCCTGGCCCGTAGCCGTATCCCGCACGAGTGGGTGGACGCCGACCGCGACCCCGGTGTCGAACGTGTGCTGTGCGAGTTCGGCGTCACGCCGGCGGAGCTCCCGGTCGTTATCGCCTCGGGGCGGGTCCTGCGCCGCCCTACCCCGGGAGAGCTGGCCGGCTACCTGGGGCTGACCATCGACAGCCTGCCCGACCGCTGTTTCGACCTCGTCGTCGTCGGTGGTGGGCCGGCCGGTCTGGCGGCTGCGGTCTATGGCGCCTCTGAGGGGTTGCGAACGCTGGGAGTCGAGATGGTGGCCGCGGGCGGCCAGGCCGGGGCCAGTTCCCGGATCGAGAATTATCTCGGCTTCCCGACCGGAATCTCCGGTGGAGATCTCGCCCAGCGTGCCGTCGTGCAGGCGGAAAAGTTCGGCGCCCACCTGACCAGCCCCTGCGCCGCAACGGCTTGTCGTGAGCAAGCCGGGCATCTGATCGTCAGCCTGGCCGACGGAACCGAGGTCGCCGGTCGCGCCGTCGTTGTCGCCAGCGGGGCCCGCTACCGGCGACTCGACGCTGCCCGACTGGCGGACTTCGAAGGCAACGGCGTCTACTACGCGGCGACCGAGATGGAGGCCCGCCTGTGCGCCGCGGCGCCGGTCGTCGTCGTGGGCGGAGGCAACTCGGCCGGCCAGGCCGGACTGTTCCTCGCCGAATCCGGCAGCCCCGTCACCTTCGTCATCCGCGGCCCCGATCTGGGCGCGAACATGTCGCGTTACCTCGTCGACAGGATCGAGGCCGACACACGCATCGACGTTCGAACCAAGACCCAGGTCGCCGGAGTCGACGGCGACCGGACACTTACCTCAGTTCAGCTCACCGCCGCCGACGGCGACGAAACGATGAAGTGCGCCGCGCTGTTCTCGTTCATCGGAGCCGACCCGTCCGCAGGCTGGCTGTCGGGATGTGCGGCGCTCGATGAGCATGGTTTTGTGCTCACCGACCGATCCTTGGTCGCCGACGACCTTGACCAACGATGGGAGGCACTGGGTCGGCTCCCGCTGCCCTACGAGACTAGCCATCCTGGGCTGTTCGCAGCCGGCGACGTGCGCGCCGACTCGACCAAGCGTGTCGCGGCCGCCGTCGGCGAAGGGTCGGCCTCGGTGCGTTCCGTCCACGAGTACCTGGCGTTCGCACACTGATCGGTATTCGAGACATCGACGGGCTGCCACTGAGGGCCATCCCGGCGGAGCTTGACGATCGGAAGCGCGCTAGATCAGCGCGCCCTCAGCGGCTCCAGGTCATCGCATAGTCATGCAGGCCTTGTCGCCGAGCGTGATGTCCTGTCATGCCGCTGACCGCGCGCTCGGCCGGGAAAAGACGGTCCGTGAGGTGGAAAGTACAGACGAGTACGGACGTGCACCGTGGAGATGTCGATGACGCGATCGTTGTTCGAACTCGCGGTGGGTTGCGCTTAGATCCGGTCGCCCAGACCCGCACGGGCCCCGTTCATCGGCGCTGCCGCCGCGTAGCGGCCGATCATCTGCCGGACCGCCACCCGGGCGGTCGCGGCTGAGGGCACTTCTTGGCCGCGAGCTTGTCGTCTCCAGAAGGTCCACAGTGGACAA
>JAWWPK010000275.1:0-16701 GCA_033854925.1 Nocardioidaceae bacterium
CCACCGTGACATTGGTGGCAGGTACGCCGTCGAAGGTGATTGCGCTCGTACCGGTCAGCCCGGTGCCGGTCAACGTGACCATGGTGCCGCCCGCAGTCGGACCGAGATCCGGATTCACCGCGATCAGGTTCGGGGCGGCCACGTAGGTGTAGCCGTTGTTCAGCGTGCCGGTTCCTCCCGGCGTCGACACCACGACGTCCACCGCGCCCGCGCCACGCACCGGTGTGACGACCGTGGCCTGCGTCGTCGAGATGATGTTGAGCCCGCTGGCGGCGGCACCGCCAAAGGTCACCTGCATGCCGGCCCGGAAGTTGGTGCCGGTCAGCGTCACGGTCTGACCACCCGTGGTCGGTCCCTCGCTCGGGGACAGGGAGGTCAGGGTCGGAGCGACCACGTAGGTGTAGCCGCCGGGGAGCGACCCCGAACCGCCCGGCGTCGTGACCGACACGTCGACCACCCCGGCCGGATGCGCCGGTGTGACGACCGTGGCCTGCGTCGTCGAGACGACGTTCAGGCCGGTCGCGGCCACACCGCCGAAGCCGACCTGCATGCCGGCCCGGAAGCCGGTGCCGGTCAAGGTCACGGTCTGAGCACCCGTGGTCGGTCCCTCGTTCGGGGACACGGCGGTCAGGCTCGGCGCCGCCAGGTAGGTGAAGGCGTTGGCAGACGTCGAGGTGCCGCCAGGCGTGGTGACCGACACGTCCACCACTCCGGCCGCGTGCGCGGGCGTGGTGACCGTCGCCGAAGTGCCGAGCGGGTCCACCGACACCAGGGCCGCCGGCGTGACGCCGAACAGCACCTGCATGCCGGCCCGGAAGTCGGTGCCCGTGAGGGTCACCGTCGTACCGCCACCGATGGGCCCGACGTTGGGCGAGACCGTGTTCAGGATCGGGGCGACCACATAGGTGTACGCCCCGGTGAACGTTGCCGAACCGCCCGGCGTCGTGACGGTCACGCCGACCAGACCGGGCGCGTGTGCCGGCGTGGTCACGGTCGCCAGCGTGCCGCTCGGGTGCACCGACACGAGGGTCGCGAGCGTGGCACCGAAGCGGACCTGCATGCCGGCCTGGAAGTTGGTGCCGGTGAGCGTGACCGACTGACCACCCGTGGCCGGCCCCTCGTTCGGGCTCACGGCGGTGAGACTCGGCGCTGCCACGTAGGTGTAGCCGCCCGTCAGAGTGGCGGTCCCACCCGGAGTGGTCACCGACACGTCCACGGCGCCGGCCGCGTGCGCCGGGGCCACCGCCGTGGCCTGGGTGGCGGAGACGACGGTGACCCCGGTGGCCAGGACGCCACCGAAACGCACCTGCATCCCGGCCCGGAACACGGTGCCCGTCAGCGTCAACGAAGTACCGCCGCCGGTCGGGCCGGTCGTCGGGGTGACTGTCGTGAGCGTCGGCGCGTCGACGTAGGTGAACCCGCCGGGCAGCGTGGCCGAGCCACCTTCCGTGGCCACCGACACGTCGACCGCCCCCGCGACGTGCGAGGGCAGCAGTGCGGTCAGCTGAGTGCCCGCCAGGTTGGGGAAGACCGCGAGTGACGGCTTGTTCCCGAAGGTCACCAGGGTCTCGCCGGTGAAGCCGGAGCCGGTCAGGGTCACCGTCGCGCCGCCCAACGAGGGGCCGGCCGTGGGTGCGACCGAGGTCAGCGTCGTCCCTTCCACGAACAGGTAGCCCTTCACGAGGGCGGTCGAGCCACCGACCGTGCTCACGGCCACGTCCACGAACCCCGCCGCGTGGTCGGGCGTGGCGACGGTGAGCTCGGTCGCGCCCGGCGAGGCCGAGAGGACGGTGGCGGGGACGCCTCCGAAGGTCACCAGGGCGTTCGCGGTCAGTGCGGTGCCCACCAAGGTCACCGGGGTGCTCACCAGCGGCCCCGACCCCGGGTCGACGAAGGACAGCGTGGGAGCCGGTGTATAGGTGAATCCCTCGTCCAGGCTGGCGGAGCCACCGCCAGTGGCCACCGAGACGTCCACCATGCCCACGGCGTGGGCCGGGGTGGTCGCGATGATCGTGGTGGGCGAGGCGACGACGACGGAGCTCGCGGCGGCGCTCCCGAACCGGACGCTGGTCGCGCCCGTCAGGTCGGTCCCGGTCAGCGTGACCCTCGTGCTGCCGGCGGTCGGTCCCGCGGCGGGTGACACGCGGGTGAGCGAGGGCGTCGGCGTCACGTAGGTGAAGTGCGTGGCCCCGCTCTGCTTCGAGCTTCCGTGGTCGGTCACGACCCGCACCCGCACCAGACCCGCCTTCTGGGCAGGCGTCCGGACGACGAGCTTGCGGGCGCTCTTGACCCGGACGTCGGTCGCCCTCGTGGCCCCGAAGAGCACCCGCTTGACGCCGGACAGGTCGTGCCCCTTGATCACGACGTCCGTCCCACCAGTGGTGGGGCCGTTCTGGGGCGTCAGCCGGGTCACCGAGGGCTTTGGTGGCTGCGCGCGCAGGGGCGGGTCGTACGACGCGCCGCTGGCCGCGATCCGGGAGCCGCTGTGACTCGGCACCGGTGCCGCCTGGCTGGGCGCGACCGGGCCGGCTGCGAGCGCGACACAGAGCAGGACGGTCGAACCCGTCGAGATCCCCATGCGACTCACCTACAGAGGCTAGGTCGATCTGGCCCCGGAGATGGGGAAATGGGGCAACCGGACTACGCGTCGATGAGCTTCTGCGCGTCCGGCGCCCAGTGGCCGGCGTACCGGCGCTGCAGCTGGGGGATCCGCCAGTCGCCGCCTTCGACCATCTGCCGGCAGCGGTACGACGGGCAGTGGCAGCGCAGGACCCACGTCGGGTCCGTCACGCTCATGGCGTAGTCGACCAGGAGCTCCTCGTCCGCGGCGAGGTCGCGCAGCGTGACCAGGGAGTCGCCGGCCCAGCCCAGGTTGGGATCACACGCGTGGTTGACCGCGCCCTGCTCGTGGACGGGTCCCTCGGGACGCAGCACCTCGCTGCCCGCAGGCAGAGGCGCGGTGGTGAACAGTCCGCGGCCGGCGATCGGCGAGGGGCGCACCTCGAGCTCTGGCACAGCCCCCATCCAACCCCAGTGTCCTAGTCGAGCCGTGCCACCAGCGGCAGCCGGGACCGCGCGAACAGTCCGACGACCAGCGCCGTCATCACCGGCAGCACGACGACCAGTGCGAGCACCATCAGCCACGGGATGTCGAGGAACGGACCCGTCTGCGTGATGTCACCGCTGCCACCCACCGAGTTGTAGCCGGCGCTCGTCAGGGGTCGGGTCACCGCGATTCCCGGGATGAAGCCGACCGCGGCGCCCATCAACGCACCGACCGCCCCCACCACCACGGCGTACGCCGCTGCGACCCCACGACGAGTCCGAGGCGAGGCACCGACCGCCGACAGCGTGGCCAGGTCGGGGCGGGCGTCGGAGAGGGCCAGGAAGGTGGCGGTGAGGGTGCCGCCCAGCATCAGCACCGCACCTAGCACGATCAGGACGAGCTGCGCGATCACGGTCGCGTCGTCGGCCTGGTAGCCGCGCTCGACGTACAGCCCGGTGTCGACGGAGATCGCCGCGAGCCCCTCGTCGACCGCCTCTTCCTGCTTCGCGGTGACGTCGACACCGGTGACGGCGAACGAGACGGTCACGGGGGTCACCGCCAACCGGTCCGCGACGGCGGGAGCGACGATCCCCGCGGGACCCACCCAACGGCTTCCGACGTCGATGAACACCGCAGGTGCGGTGGCGCGGGTCGGCGTGTCGTTCTCCCCGGTGTCAGGGTCGTAAGTCTGGTGGACCACCCGCACCTCGGTGCCGTCAGCCGGACCCTTTCCCGTCACGAACGCCACCACCCCGCCCTGACGCAGCATCGCGGAGGCGCGCTCGGAGTCGTTCGCGGAGAGACCGATCAGGCCCAGGGGAAGCGCGTCCGGCGAGACCATCACGCTGGCGCCGACCGCCTGGCCGTAGGACAGCAGGTTCAGCTCGAGGCCGCCCCGGATCTCGGTGAAGGCGTCGTAGTCGGACAGCCCCCGCTGGTCGGTGACCGTGGCGCTGGGCAGCTCGCGCTCGACGAGACCACGCATCGCCGTCCACGGCGGGTCCTGCGAGTAGGCCTGGACGATGCCGACCCCGTCGGCGACCGTGGGGGTGTACGTTGCGCGGTTCTCGGCCTCGTCGGAGGTGAGCCCGATCCCGAGCGCGACCACGCCCGCGACCGTTGCCGCGACCGCGGAGACCGCGGGCACGGTGCGGGTACGGTGCCGGTTGGCGTCGCGGACGGCGTACCGAAGCACGAGCGGGAGCCGCCCGGACAGCCTCGCCACCCCGGCGAGCACGACCGGCACGAGCAGGATCATGCCGAGCACCGCCGGGATCGCGCTGACCGCGATGAGGAGCTCGCCCGTGCTGAGCAGGGAGACCCGGCGCGCTCCCGCCACCGAGCCGGCGATCCCGAGACCGAGCAGGGCCAGCCCGACCAGCGGCGACTTGAGGGAGGGTGCCTGGTCGCCGCGCCGGCCGGCGAGGACCGCGACGACGTCCTGACGGGAGGCGAGGTAGGCCGGCACGATCGCGGCCAGGAACGCGCTCAGCATCCCGAAGCCGGCCACACCGACCAGGTGCAGCCACGGCACCTCGAACGGCCCGAACCACGTGTCGGATCGCGACTGGAGCAGTGGCTGCAGCAGTCTGGCGATCCCGACGCCGAGTCCGACGCCCATCACCGCGCCGGCGCTCCCGAGCACCACGGCACCGGCCAGGATCACCCGCCGGGACTGCTTCGGCGTACCACCCGTGGCGGCCATCAGGGCCAGGCTGCGCTGCTGCTTGCGGGCGCCCACCGCGAACGCCGGCCCGGCGAGCAGCACGACCTCGATCAGCGCCATCACCGCGACCAGCCCGAGGACCGCGACGGTGGTGCTGTCCGTGGTCGTCTGCTGGACCTCGGGTGGGATCTCGGAGGACGGCGGCGGGTTCTCGATCACCGCACGCGAGGCGACGGTCGCCCCTATGGCGTTGAGCTGGCGCACCGTCGCCCAGGAGACCGCGCCCCCCTCGACCAGCCACGAGGTGCCGCTTCCCACATCGACTCCGAACGCGCCGAGCGGCCCGGCCGCGGCCGGGAAGGTGCGCACGGTCGTCGACTCGGCGACCCCGACGATCGTCGGGCCGGCGGGAGCGTCGGCCGCAGTGAGCTCCAGCGCGTCACCCACGCGGTAGCCCTTGTCGAGCACCGACTGGTTGACGACGACCTCGCCGGCCGAGCGGGGCAGCCGGCCGGAGCTGAGGTCGAACAGCCCTCGAGTGACCGGATCGTTGAGATCCACCTCGGTCACGTCGATCGGGGTCTGTCCCTTGGCGGTCTTGAAGTCGACCTGGCCGTGCCGGAGCTCGAGGAGCTTCGCACCGTCGAGCAGCGACGAGACCTGCTCGGCGGTCGGCGCGGCCGACTCGCCGGCACCGTCCGTCACTGCGCAGCAGTCGTCAGGGTCCGGCCGCTGCTTCACGTCGTCGACACCGTCGGAGACGGTGACCAGGGCCTGCGCCGCACCGATCCGCCGGTCCACCGACTCGGTGCTCGAGACGGTCGAGGTCTGGATCATCACGTCGGCCGCGGTGACCGCGAGCACCGGCAGCGCGATCATCACCAGCACGAGCACGGACCGCCCCCGGTGCCGCAGTGCGTCGCGGCGGGCCAGCCGGAGCGGCAGCCGCCAGGCGTTGAGGGGGTTCACCTGGTGGCGCCCGCGTCCACCAGCGCGTCGATCTGGTCGGCACCGGTCTCGTCGACGACCACACCGTCGCGGAGGAACACCACCCGGTCCGCCCACGCGGCATGCCGTGCCTCGTGCGTGACGAGTACGCCGGCGGCACCCGCGTCGCATCGCGCCCGGAGCAGTCGCAGGATCTCCTCCCCGGTCTCGGTGTCGAGGGCGCCGGTCGGCTCGTCGGCGAGGATCAGCCTGCGCTCGCCGACCACCGCGCGGCCGATCGCGACCCGTTGCTGCTGGCCGCCGGACATGTTGTCCGGGAACCGGTCGGCGAGCTCGCCGATCCCGACCTCCTCCAGCGCGGCCCGGGCCAGCCTGCGGGCGGCGCGGGTGCTCTCGCCGTCGAGCTCGCGCGGCAGCGCGACGTTCTCCGCGGCGGTCAGGGCCGGGATCAGGTTGAAGTCCTGGAAGACGTAGCCGATCGACGTACGCCGCATCCGGGCTCGTCCGTTCGCCCCGAGCGAGGCCAGGTCGGTGCCCTCGACCGAGACGGTGCCGGACGTCGGGCTGTCGAGCCCGCCGGCCAGGGTGAGCAGCGTCGACTTCCCGGAGCCCGATGGGCCCATGATCGCGACGAGCTCGCCGGCGTGCGCGACGAACGAGACGCCCCGCAGCGCCTGGACGGCGGTCTCCCCCTCGCCGTGCACACGGGTGACGGAGTCGAGCTGGAGCACGGCGGTCAGTGGGCCAGGCATCGAGGCAGTCATCGAGTGGCTTCCTTCCGAGAGTCGGCGTGGGTGGCGGGTGCGGCCGGTTCGGCCCGCTGCAGCTGGGCGCGACGCAGTCGGGCCTCGCAGTGGTCGAGCCAGCGGATCTCGGCCTCGGCCGCGAAGACCAGCGAGTCGAGGACGAGCGACCACGCCATGTCGCTCGCGTCCTGCGGATCGGCGGCCCGGCCCGCGCGCTTGAGCCGGGTGTAGTCCTGGAGTGCCGCCATCGTGGCGCTGCGCTGCTGCTGGATGACCGTGCCGACGTCCACGCCGGGGACGGTCACCGCGATCGCGAGCTTGATCGCGAGCTCGTCGCGGGGCGGCTGGGTGCGACCGACCGGCGTGGTGAACCAGGTCGCCACCTCGTCGCGGCCGGCGTCGGTGACCCGGTAGACCACGTGCCCCTCACCGTCGTCGCCCGACTCGGTGACCAGCCCGTCGCGCTCGAGCCGGGTCAGGGTCGTGTAGACCTGCCCGACGTTGAGCGGCCAGGTCGACCCGGTGCGCCGCTCGAACTCGGTGCGCAGCTGGTAGCCGTACATCGGGCCCTGCTCCAGCAGGGCCAGCAGGGCTTGGCGGACCGACATCCAGACTCCTCGCGCTCTCAAGATTGGATGGATACCGGGTATGTATACCCCGTATGCACGCCCGCTGCAATGTCGGGGCAACCGGACTTCACGGTTCTGGCCCGCCTGGGGCCGGTGTCGACCTAGCCTTTTCGACGACGTGCAGGCCACGACCATGTAGGGAGAGCCATGTCGAGCACCCCTTTCGAGCCTCCGGGACCCGACCAGCAGAGCGCGCCGATCCCGGTCGGCTACTCGCCCGGCGACTACGTCCCGTTCGCGGACCGTGACCCCAGCAACCCGTCCTCGATCGCGGGCCAGTGGGCGGACCCGGCCCGGCAGGCCCAGACGGGCGTCGGTCCCCCGATGACCGAGGAGCAGCGCTACCGCGCCATCTACGGCTACGACGCCCCGATGCGGATCACCCTCGCGTCGTGGGGGCACCGGGTGCTCGGCCACCTCGTCGACACGTTCGTCGCCCTGGTCGCGAGCATCCCGCTGATCGTCGGCTACGTGATGCTGGTCGGCGAGCTGGACCTCCGGACCGACGCGGCGGGCAACAGCACGCTCGGCCCGAACAGCGACGTCAGCTTGCCGACGATCGGGATGCTGGTCCTCGGCGGCGTCCTCTCCCTGGTGTTCAACATCTACAACAACATCATCCGGCAGGGCCGGACCGGCTACAGCTTCGGCAAGGCGGCGGTGGGCATCCGTCTGCTCAAGGAGTCCACCGGGCAGCCGATGGGCGCTGGGCTCTGCTTCGTCAGGCAGCTGGCGCACTACGTCGACAGCCTGGTCTGCTACCTCGGCTGGCTGTGGCCCCTGTGGGACGCCAAGAAGCAGACGCTCGCGGACAAGATCATGGGCACCGTCGTGGTCGTCCAGTCCCCGGACTCCGCCCGCTAGCTGGGGCTGCACCAGACTGGGTGGCATGTCGACCATCCTGATCACCGGCGCGTCCTCCGGGCTCGGCGCCGAGATGGCCCGCCAGTTCGCCGCGAAGGGGTACGACCTGGCGCTGTGCGCGCGTCGTACCGAACGGCTCGAAGAGCTGCGCGACGAGATCCTCACGGCAAGCCCTGGGCAGCGGGTCGAGCTGCGGGCCCTCGACGTGAACGACGACGCACAGGTCTTCGACGTCTTCCGGGCCTTCCGCGACGACTTCGGCGGACTCGACCGGGTGATCGTGAACGCCGGCCTCGGGAAGGGCGCTCCGCTCGGCACCGGTCGCTGGGACGCCAACCGCGAGACTGCGATGACCAACTTCGTCGCGGCGATCGCCCAGGCCGAGGCGGCGATGGAGATCTTCCGCGCGCAGGACTCCGGCCACCTGGTGCTGGTGTCGTCGATGTCCGCGATGCGCGGCATGCCGAAGTCGATGACGGTCTACGCGGCCACGAAGGCCGCGCTGTCCCACCTCGGCGAGGGGCTGCAGTACGAGCTGCTCGGCAAGCCGATCAAGGTCACCGTGCTGCACTGCGGCTACATCGCCTCGGAGATGAACGAGAAGGTCCAGCAGCAGGTGAAGTTCATGGTGTCCACCGAGGACGGCGTCCGGTCGATGGTCGACGCCATCGAGAAGCAGAAGGCGCACGCCTACGTCCCGCCGCTCCCCTGGACCGCCCTCGCCCCGGTCATGCGGCACGCCCCCCTGCCCCTCCTCAAGCGCCTCCTCTGAACGCCGAGTCGGCGTTGCTGCTGACGAGTAACCGGCCGAGTCGGCGTTACTGCCCGGCAGTAACGCCGACTCGGCGTAGTTCGGGGTCCTCGTCGGCGTCGTCGCCGATGCGGAGGTCGAGGTGGCCGAGGGTGTTGCTGAGGCCGCGGTGGTTCTTGGTGCGCCAGGCCACGGCGACGGTCAGGACGGCGTACGCCGCGAGCAGCGGGATCGCGACCGGCGCGACGACCTGGTCGTAGAGCGGCGCCAGCACGAAGACCGGGCCGACGCCGACCGCGAGCTTGACCAGGCGGCCGGGCACCAGCAGCCGGCGCCGCCTCGGGACGGTGTGCAGCGAGACCACCCACTCGCCCACGGTGCGGCCGAACCCGAGCACCAGCACCGCCTCGACCGCGAACGGGATCCCCCACTGCAGGGCGGCCTGCGCGTGCCGGCTCACCTCGAGCGCCGGCACGTCGCGCAGGTAGATCTCGACGCCGCGGTAGGCGAGCGCCGCCACGGCGCCGGTGAGCGCGATGAACAGCACGTCGCAGGCGAAGCCGACCAGCCGACGGCCGAAGGAGATCGTGGTCGGCAGCACGACCTGCCCGGTGCGGCGGCGTACGACGAGGATCGAGAGCAGTGAGCCGACCGTGGCCCCGAGCGTGTTCACGATGATGTCGTCGACGTCGAAGAGCCGGTAGGCGCAGGAGTAGAGGTGCCAGTCGCCGGTCTTCTGGGTGAACTCGATGAGCATCGAGAGACCGAGCCCGGCGAGGGTCGCGACGACCACCCCGCGATGCAGGATCACCCGGAGGAAGTAGCCCAGCGGCACGAACAGCAGCACGTTGAGCACGATCTGCATGAACGCCGGCTCCCGCAGCAGCGCCAGAGGTCCGCCCTGGGACGGGACGTGGATCAGGCCCAGTGAACCGAGCACCCGCAGCTGACTGCCCTTGCAGCGGAAGGTGTGGTCCTCCGGCATCGGCAGCAGCGTGTAGGTCCAGATCGCCAGCGCATAGACCGCCGAGGTGACGAGGATGGTCAGGTCCAGCGGCCCGAGCCGGCCGTCGAGCCGGTACTGCACCGCCGCGGTCGGGATGAGCAGGACGACGGCCAGGACGGTGCCGAGGGCGATCGCGACCAGCGCGTTGGTTGCCTGGTCACCCACGCGCGAAATGTACGGCGCCCCTGCTGCGGGCACTCGGCGGGGCTGTCAGGAACGCGTGCGCCCGTCCCGACGGTTCAGCGGTAGGTGACGAGCTCGCGGTCCAGCCAGGAGTGCTCGTTGAAGGTGAGCAACCGGGCGCCGCTGGAGCCGACGACGACGCGGGTGACCGAGGCGTTGACCAGCACCGTGTTGAAGCGGGCCCAGGCCGCGGCGAGCAGCCGGGGCTCCTCGCCCACCTCGGTCAACATCGCGGAGGCCGCCGCGATCGGGCCGCCGGACGTGACGACGATCGCGGTACGCCGGTCACCGGCCAGCCGCGCTGCGCGGACGATCCCGTCGCGGACCCGCCCGATGAACTCGGGGAAGGACTCCGGGTAGTCGGAGTCGTAGGCGCCGGACGTCCAGCGAGCGGTGGCCTTGGTGTAGAGCTCCTGGAACGGGCGCAGGTCCATCCGGCCGGTGCGCAGCAGCTCCCGGTCCACGTCGGAGAGGGTGGGGTAGGCGTGCATCACCGCGAGGTGGTCGAGCTCCCGCCAGCGCTCGTCCAGCTCCACCGGCAGGTCCCAGGCCGAAGCGCCGAGCATCATCTGCTCGGCCGTCTCCCTCTGGCGGCGCATGCCGCCGTGGATCAGGTTGGTGGGCGCCACGCCGTAGCCGGACAACGTCTCGGCCACCTTCCGGCTCTGCCGGACGCCGCGCGACGAGAGGACGTCGTAGTCCTCACTGCCGAACGACGCCTGGCCGTGTCGGACCAGCATCAGCATGCCCATGGGATAGTCATCTCCCCGCATCGAAAATCTCTCATCCGGCGACTGTCGTCACCACTCGGGCCCGTTGGACCGGATCGGTCCACGAGTCGCGGGCGTGCAGCAGCCGGACCAGCGACCACATGATAAACGGCGAGGCGACCAGCACGGACAGCTCCGGATGGGGCACCCGTGCCAGCCCGGAGAAGATCAGGCTCGTCATCGTGGTGGCGACCGCGAGCTTGGTCGAGTAGCCGACCATCGCCAGGGGCGGTGCCGGGGTCGCCCGCGCCGAGCGCAGGTCGACGGCGAAAGGCCGCCGCGAGGACCAGCGCATGGCCGACGACACGACCTGCAGCACCACGACCACCCAGGTGCACAGAAGTGCGGTCAGCTCGGACGCGTTCGGCAGCCCGGCGCGCAGCCCGGCCAGCACCATGGTCACGAACGACGCGGCCAGCAGGAACTCGGTGAGCACCCACGCGCGGGCCGCGAACACGACCCACGGCCTGATCGGCAGACTCTCCCGCCACAGGCCGCCACGGGCGTCGAGACACCAGGCGTTCACGCCGAACAGCAGCGCGCCACCGGAGGCCACGAGGCCGGGCAGGATCGTCATCTGCGGCCAGTCGAGGTTGCCGGCCAGGGCGACCACACCGGGACCGACGGCGAGTACGGCGAGACCGCGACGCATCGGGACGGCCCGCCAGATCGAGCCGCGGTCGGTCCGGACGAGGCCGGCCAGCGGCGAGCGAGGCAACCGGCGGGCGGGGTAGTTGCCGCTCTCGACGTTGAGCTCGTCACGCGGGGCGCGCCGAGCGGCGAGGTGGGCGGGCACGGCGCCGAGCGCGACCATCGCGACGACGAGGAACAGCTCCAGTGCGATGCCCAGCACCCAGCGGGTGCCCCAGCCGTTGACGAGCCATGCCGCCAGGTGGGTGGTCGGGAACGAGTCGAGCTGGTTGCCGAGGTTGCCGGTCAGCTGCAGGGCGATGGCGAGGCCGAAGAACGTCGCGGCCATCATCCGGACGACGACGATGCCTCGGTCGCGCCGCCTGATCGCCTCCACCGTCCAGGCCACGACCTGTCCGGTCGACGTGGCGACGAGGACCCAGAGCAGCATGCCGACAAGAGCAGGCACCACGAAGTTGCTCTGGAGGCCGTACGCCGTGGCACCCAGCAGGACCCACGCCTGCAGCAGCCACGCGATGTTGAGCGGGGCCAGCAGCAGGGCCCCGAGGTGGTCGGTGGTCGGGCTGACCGGGTACGCCACGGCGTGCTCACGGTGCATCAGCTCGCGACCGCCCCCCGAGGCGACCGCCGACGCGATGGCGAGGGCGAGGAAGCCTGCCATCGCGCTCGGCAGGATCACGATGGCGTCGAGCGCGTAGGCGGTGCCGCTGCCCGCACCGGGCAGCATGGTCGGCACGACCACCGCGGCCACCGTGAGGCCGACGAAGACGGCCGCGGCGAAGGCGGTGGCTCGCGGACGGCGGACCGTGTTGGTGCGGAAGCTGATGAGGTGCGCGACGTCGCGGGTCGCGCGGCGTACCTCAGTCCAGGAGGCTGCGGTAGGCACGAGCCCCCTCCTCGCCGGCCATCTCGAGGGCCGTCGCTATGGCCACCTGGGCCCCGCCGCGCAGGACCAGCACCGACGAGCACGCCTGGACGGCGAGCTCACGCAGGTGGGTGGAGACGAGCACGCTGGCGCCGCGGGCACGGGCGTCGTTGATCACGTCGAACGTCGCGTCGACGCCGATCGGGTCGACGCCGTCGAAGGGTTCGTCGAGGAGCAGCACCTCGGGCTCGTGCAGCGCGGCCAGGCAGACCGACAGCCGCCGGCCCATGCCGTGCGAGAAGCCGGACGTCACGCGGTGCGCCACGTCTCCGAGCTCGAACCGCTCGAGCAGGTCGCGCGCCCGGTCCTCCCAGTTGTCGAGCCGGCGCAGCCGGGCAGACAGCTGGAGGTGCTCCCACGGCGTCGCGCGCGGCACCAGGCCGCCGACATCCGGGCAGTAGCCGACGGCTCGCTTGACCTCGAGCGTCTGGGTGCGGATGTCGAAGCCGGCAACGAACACGCTGCCCGCGGTCGGCGGCACCACCCCCGCCAGGACCCGCATCGTGGTCGACTTTCCCGCGCCGTTCCGGCCCAGGAGAGCGGTCGCGTGACCGGCGTACGCCGTGAGGTCGACGCCCGCCACGGCCTCGACCTCGCCGAAGCGCACGTGCAGGCTCCGGACGTCGATGACGGCTGCACGGCTGCTCACGACCAAATCTTCCCCGTGCGTACGCCGACGCGCCGGGGAATCGCGAAGTTGGGCCAAGTCCGCCTCAACTCTGACCGATAGGACGACCCATCGTGGCTATGGACCGACAGGTGCTGGCGACGTAGCGTCGGAAGGTACGTCGACGGAGAGGCCCACCGTGTTCATTCAGGTCATGCAGGGGAAGTGCACCCGCCCGGACGAGATGCGAGCGCTCTCGCAGGAGTGGGTCGAGCAGAGCGGCCCCGGCGCCGACGGATGGCTCGGCGGCACCTACGGGTTCACCGACGACGACACCTTCTTCGGCGTGATCAGGTTCACGGACCGCGATTCTGCGATGGCCAACTCAGCACGTCCCGAGACGAGCGCGTTCGCGGAGCGGATGGGGGCGCTCTTCGAGGGGTCCGTCGAGTTCCACGACTGCGACGATGTCACGCTGCTCTTCGACGGCGGCTCGGACGAAGCCGGCTTCGTCCAGGTCATCCGCGGCAAGGTCGACGACCCGGCGCGACTCCGCGCAGTCATGACCAACCCCGCGCAAGCGCTTCGCGAGATGCGACCCGACATCCTCGGTGGGACCCTGGCCATCGAGCCGGACGGCACCTTCACCGAGACGATCGCGTTCACCGACGAGGAGAGTGCCCGCTCTGGTGAGACGGCTGAGCCTCCTGCGGACGTGGCCGGAGAGCTCGCGTGGGCCATGCAGGGCGCGACGTTCTACGACCTTCGACACCCCTGGTTCGAGAGCGCAGGCTGAGACGCGTCGGCCCGCCCGATGCGCTCGGGCGGGTCGACACCCCTTTGCGCCCAGCCCGTCAGGCGGGGAAGCCCTCGCCCTTGGCGGCGAGGTCGCGCAGCCACGGCGTGGCCCGGAACCGGGCGCCGTACGTCGCGGCCAGCTCGTCGGCGCGCTCGAGGAACGCGGCCAGCCCGATCGGACCGTCACGGTTCTCCGGGTCCTGGTAGCCGACCATGAACTGCGCGGCGCCGCCGGTCATGGGCGGGAAGCCGATCCCCATGATCGAGCCGATGTTCGCGGCCGCGGACGACTCGATGACGCCCTCCTCGAAGCACTTCGCGGTCTCGAGCGCCTCGGCGAACAGCATCCGGTCCTTGATGTCGCGGAACGGGAGCTGCTGCTCGGCAACCGGGAAGAGCTCCGAGAGCCCCGGCCAGATCGAGCCGCGGTTGCCGCTCTCGTCGTAGTCGTAGAAGCCCGCGCCACGGAGCCGGCCGGCGCGACCTGCCTCGAGCATCGTCTCGACGACCGCGCTGCCGGGGTGCTCGGCGTACGACGACCCGTCGCGCTCGGCTGCCTCTTTCGACGCCTTGGCGATCTTGGCCATCAGCTCGAGGTTGAGCTCGTCGGAGAGCTGCAGCACGGGAGCGGGATAGCCGGCCTGGGTGGTGGCCCGCTCGATCGAGTAGGGGTGCACGCCCTCGGCGAGCATCGCCATGCCCTCGTTGACCATGAAGCCGATGACCCGCGAGGTGTAGAAGCCGCGGCTGTCGTTGACGACGATCGGCGTCTTCCTGATCTGCTGGACGACGTCGTACGCCCTGGCGAGCGCTACGTCGGAGGTCTGCTCGCCCTTGATGATCTCGACCAGCGGCATCTTGTCGACGGGGCTGAAGAAGTGCAGCCCGATGAAGTCGTCGGGCCGGTCGACGCCGGACGCGAGCTCGGTGATCGGCAGTGTGCTCGTGTTGGAGCAGAGCAGCGCGTCCGGCTGCACGTGCGGCAGGATCTCGGCGAAGACCTTCTCCTTGAGCGCCGGGTCCTCGAAGACGGCCTCGATGACCAGGTCGCAGCCGGCGAGGTCGGCCGGGTCGGCGGTGGCCTTGATCCGGCCGAGCAGCTCGGCCTTCTTCTCCTCGGTGGAGCGGCCGCGGGCGATCGCCTTGTCGAGCAGCTTCTCGGAGTAGGACTTGCCCTTCTCGGCGTTCTCGGCCGCGACGTCCTTGAGCACGACCTCCATGCCGGCGCGGGCACAGACGTAGGCGATGCCGGCGCCCATCATCCCGGCGCCGAGCACGCCGACCTTGGTGGCCTGCCACGGCTCGATGCCCTGCGGGCGCAGCTTGCCGGCGTTGATCGCCTGCAGGTCGAAGAAGAATGCCTGGATCATGTTCTTCGAGCCCTGGTTGACGACCAGGTTGGTCAGGTAGCGCGACTCGATCCGGCTCGCGGTGTCGAAGTCGACCTGCGCGCCCTCCACCGCGGCCGAGAGGATCGCCTTCTGCGCCGGGTAGTCCGCGCCCTTGAGCTGCTTGCGCAGCAGCGCCGGGAACGCCGGGAGGAAGCCGGCGAGGGCCGGCGTCTTCGGCGAACCACCGGGCATCTTGTAGCCGGGGGCGTCCCACGGGTTCTGTACGGCGTCCGGGTTGGCCTTGATCCAGGCCTTGGCGGCCGGGACCAGCTCGTCCTGGGTGGCGACGAGCTCGTCGACCAGCCCCTTCTCCTTCGCCGCCGCCGGCTTGAAGGTGCTGCCCTGGAGCAGCACGTCCATCAGGCCGCTCTGGATGCCGAGCAGCCGGATGATGCGGGTGACTCCGCCACCGCCCGGGAGCAGGCCGAGGCTGGCCTCGGGGAGCCCGACCTCGAAGCTGCCGTCGACGACGACCCGGTGGTTGCAGGCCAGCGCGATCTCGAAGCCACCGCCGAGCGCCGCGCCGTTGATCGCGGCCGCGACCGGCTTGGGGAAGGTCTCCAGCCGGCGCAGTGAGGCCTTGACCCGCTCGGCCAGCTCGAAGACGGCCGGGGCATCGGCCGGACCAGCCTTCACCATCTCGTTGAGGTTGGCGCCGGCGAAGAAGGTCTTCTTCGCGCTGGCCACGACCACGCCGGTCACCGAGTCTCCCTCGGCGTACAGCCGGTCGACGGCCGCAGCCATCGAGTCGACGTACAGCTCGTTCATGGTGTTGGCGCTGGCCGTCGGGTCGTCGAGGGTCAGCGTGACGATCCCGTCGGCATCCTGCTCGTAGCGCACGGCGGTCTGCGGGTCAGTGATGGTGCTGGTCATCGTGGTTGCGTTTCCGTTCCGGGTTGCGAGGTTTCGAGACGCTCGCTAGCGCGAGCTCCTCAACCAGCGGGTGGTCTCAGACGAGCTCGATGATGGTGGCGATGCCCATGCCGCCGCCGACGCAGAGCGTGGCGAGGCCGCGGCGCAGGTCACGCCGCTCGAGCTCGTCGATGAGGGTGCCGAGGATCATCGCGCCGGTGGCGCCGAGCGGGTGGCCCATCGCGATGGAGCCGCCGTTGACGTTGGTGATCTCGGACGTGATCTCCATGTCGCGCATGAACCGCATCGCGACCGCTGCGAACGCCTCGTTGATCTCGAAGAGGTCGATGTCCGTGGTCTCCAGCCCGGCGATGGCGAGCGCCTTCCGGGCGGCTGGGGCGGGACCGGTGAGCATGATCGTCGGGTCGGCGCCGGAGACCGCGGTGGCGAGGATCCGGGCGCGCGGGGTCAGTCCCATCTCCTCGCCCGTACGCTCGTTGCCGACTGCCACGAGCGACGCGCCGTCGACGATGCCGCTCGAGTTGCCCGGGGTGTGGACGTGCTCGATGCGCTCGACCCAGTGGTACTTCTGCAGGGCGACCGCGTCGAAGCCGCCCATGTCGCCGATCTTCGCGAAGGACGGCTTGAGGGCGCCCAGCGTCTCGACCGTCGTGCCGGGGCGGATGAACTCGTCGTGATCGAGCAGCACCTGGTCGTTCAGATCGGTCACCGGGATCACGGCGCCCTCGAAGCGACCCTCGGCCTCGGCGGTGGCCGCGCGCTGCTGCGAGCGCGTCGCGTACGCGTCGACGTCCTCGCGGCTGAAGCCCTCGATCGTCGCTATCAGGTCCGCGCCGATGCCCTGCGG
>JAWWPK010000276.1:0-6058 GCA_033854925.1 Nocardioidaceae bacterium
GGCTACCTCCTGATGGGTGTCGGACTCGTCCTCGTGAAGTGGCCACTCCTTCCCGACGCTCACTCGCTTCCGCTCTACGAGGGCGTGACGCTGTGCCTGCTCACCGCGATGTCACTCCTGGCCTTCCTGGGGCTGCTCCACCCCGTCAAGCTCCTGCCGGTGCTGCTGTTCGAGTCGGCCTGGAAGCTCCTCTGGCTCGCGCTGGTAGCCCTCCCCCAGGCCGTCTCCGGCGGCCTCGACGCGGCCACCACCGACGTCGCGGTCAACTGCTCCGTGGTCGTCGTGATCCTCGCGGTCGTCCCGTGGGGCCACGTGTGGCGCACCTACGTGCGCGCCCCCGGAGACCGTTGGCGCTGACCGGCTTCGATCCGCTCCAGGGCGGCCTCGAGCGCCCCGGGGTGTTCGAGCTCGATGGCCCGGGCGGTGTCGAGCTCGTGGGTGCCGGTGTCCCTCCCACGCCACGTCGTGGTAGGTCTGGCCCATGCGCCTCTTCGTCCAGGTCGGGATCGCCAGTCTGTGTGCGGGGCTCGTGGCGGGCTCGACCGGAGCGTCCGCGGTATCCGCGACGGAGCCAGGATCCCGCTCGGGATCGACCGCGCAGAGTCGCGTGGCGCAGCGGCTGGTGCCGGGCGAGGTCGTGATGCTGGGCGACCTCCAGCCCGGCGGGGGCTCGTCGATGCAGCCCAGCAACTTCGGCACCTTCTGGTCCGCGGCCGGCCGCGTCTTCTTCGGTGCCGACGACGGTGTCCACGGCAAGGAGCCATGGGTCACCGACGGTTCGCCCGGTGGAACGGTCCTGGTCGGCGACGTCCGGCCGGGACCGCCGGGCTCGAACCCGGCGTACTTCACGCCCTCGGCCAACGGCGTGGTGTTCATGACCGACGACGATCGTGACGTGGGACAGATCCGGGTGACCACCGCGCGGGGCACCGGCGGTGACGTCGGGGCGACCACCCTGCTGGCGCAGGGGGACGACGTGGTCTCGATCCACGCCGCGTCCCTGGGCGGGCTCGCGCTCCTCGCGACGTCCGACTTCGACCAGAACCCGCAGCTCTGGCGCTCCGACGGGACGATCGCCGGGACGGTGCCGCTCAAGCGGCACCTGACCCTGCCTGACGACATCTCCCCGATCGGCGACATCGCACTCTTCGTGGACGCCCAGAACCCGCTCTGGCGCACCGACGGCACCGTCGAGGGGACTCGGATCATCCACAAGTGGCGCGACGGCCCCAACGGCTCCACCGTCCTCCTGCGACTGACGACGGTGGGCAAGCGAGTCTTCTTCATCGTCAGCAGCGTCTACGGCATCGGCGCCGAGCTCTGGGTGAGCGACGGCACGAGGCGCGGCACCCAGCTGGTCCGCGACATCCGGCGGGGACCGCGGGACTCCGAGGTGGGCCGGTTGACCCCCGACGGTCCGCGGCTGGTGTTCATCGCCGATGACGGGGTCCACGGCCCGGAGGTCTGGCGCACCGACGGCAGACCGCACGGAACCGTTCGGCTGACCGACCTCCCGCGCGGGAACATCGGGAAGCTGGCGCCGTGCGGGAGCGCCCTCTACTTCACGGCCAGCCGCGGCGACGGCGCCGAGCTGTACGTGCGCCAGCACGGCCGGGTGCGCCGGGTCGCCCACGTTGCTGATGCGCCTCGCGGCCTCACCTGCCTCGGCGACAGTCTGGTCTTCACCGCCGACGACGGCGTGCACGGTCGCGAGCTCTACACGTTGGTGAGCCCCCGGTCCCGCCCGGTCCTGCACGACCTCTCGCCGACCGGCTCCTCGAACCCCAACCGCCTTTTCGTCGCCGACGGCTCCCTCTACTTCGTCGCCAACGACGGGGTGCACGGCGCCGAGCCTTGGCGCCTGGCGGGCTGAGCACCTCGTCACCGGACGCGCCAAGGAAGCACCGTTCACCAGTCGCGACTCACGCCTTGACCTTCATGGGCGGCGGTATGACCCACCCTCGGAAAGGTCTCACGAGGGGGCGAAGAGCTGGTCTTCGAGGGTTTGGGAGACCCACGAGACCCAGCGGCGCTGGGACCACCCGGCACGCAGCACCAGTTCGGCGTACGACTCAGGTCCCATGAAGAAGTCGAGCAGGTCCGCGGCTCGGGTCGGCGTGACGCCGGCGCGAAGCCGCGCCTTGGCCCGCAGCGCCGGCACGAGCTGCTCCATGCCGTCGCGCCGGAGCTGCCGGGACGTGCGGTAGATCTCGCCGCCGGGTTCTCGGGCGAGGGTCGCGAAGATCGGGAGCGTGGGCGCAATCCGGGCGTTGATCGCGGCCACGCCGGCGATCACCTTCGCGAGTGCGGTTCGGACGTCGGGCTCCTGCAGGGCGGCGACGTACCAAGCCTGCCGTTCGGGGGGCAGGTCGTCGTCTCCCAGCACGGTCCAGATGTGGACGGCGTGCAGCACCTGGTCCTTGGTTCGAAACTGGAAGTAGACGGTTTGCACGGAAACGCCGGCCGCCGACCCGATCGCCTCCATGGTGACCGCGCGGAAACCGCGCTCGCAGAAGAGGTCGTATGCCGCCCTGACGATGCGCGCCCGGGTCTCCGCCGAGCGCTGCTCCATCTTCGTCCCCGACGCCTTGACTTCGGCCACAGCCGACAGTTTAGATTAGAATCAACCATTAGAGGTTACCACTAACAGTTCGGAGAGATTCATGAGCGCTGTGTCCGGCCAGCAAGCAGACATCGCGACGGCACGACACGCCGTCAGCCGAAGGGCCGTGGCGCTCGGGGCCACCGGCGCCGCCCTGCAGATCCTCGGCGGGGTGCTCGAGACCGTCGACCGGGTGAAGGCCGGGGAGCCCGGGTTCGCTGTGCGGACCGCGATCATCGCCGTCGCCTACTTGCTGCTCCTCGTGACCGTCCTGGCCCTTGCCCGGTCCGGCGTTGCCGGTCGCGCCACGGCGACGCGGTACGGCCTCGCGATGGCAGGCGCCGGGTGGGCGCTGTCGGCGGGCGCGCAGCTGGTGCTCCAGGTCGACGTCGACCTCGCCGAGAAGGCGCTGTTCCCGATCGCCACGATCGCCATCGGCGCCGGAATGGTGGCCGCCGGCATCGGCGTGCTCCGGGCGGGTCGTTGGCGCGGCTGGCGTCGCTGGACCGCCCTGCTCTGCGGCCTGTACCCGTTCCTGGTGGTCTTTCCGGTGTTCGCCGCGGTCGGCGAGCCGAACTTCCTCGTCCTGTCGGGCTGGGGCGCGTGCTGGCTGGGCCTCGCGCTCGCGCTCGCACCTCGGGCAGCGCCCGACGTGGCACCCTGATGATCGGCCGTCTGCCAGCGCGGCTGAGTCCACCGCGCTCGTCGGCGTACGACAGCTGGATCTCGGCGAGCCGTCAGCCCGCAGCGTCCGAGTTCGACCCCGTGGCCTCGAGCCTTCCAGAGATCGGCTCGAGCGAAGCGATCAGCTCTTCGAGCTCGAGCGGCTCCAAGCCGTCGTAAGGAGCTTCTGCGAGGGCATCGGTCAACGACTCGATCCGGGCCTTGGTCGCACGCCCGGCGTCGGTGAAGCGGCCGGAGGCATCGAGGAGGCCGCGGTCGCGCAGGCCGTCCATGACCTCGGCCAGGCGGGCCACGGGGAGGTGGTGGATCCGGCCGAACGACTCCGCCGGGTAGATGCCCATGTCGAGGGCGCTGAGCACGTGGGCCTCGATCCCGCCGATCCGCTCGGAGACCAGCGCAGCGATGTGGCCGTCCCCGCGGTGCTCGCGGAGCATGTTGGCCGCGTGCCAGAGCCGGGCCACGGGCTCCTCGGGCATCGGGAGCGTGCGGAGCCCGGCGTACATGACCCGTCCCTCGGTCGGGGCGCTGGTCGAGGCCCTGGCGAGGAGCTCGGCGGCGCGAGCGAGGCCGGGAGTCTCGACAAGGTCGCCGAGGATCCGCCGCAGCGCCGCCACGCAGCCCTGCTCACGCGCGACGTGCGCTGCCTCGGGTGTGGTCGTGTCCCAGACCTTCGGGATGTGGCGGGCCACCTCACCGTCGCCGAAGTTGTAGAAGGCCGCGTGGACCACCTCGGCCGGGACCCGGCCGAGCGGCGCAGAGCGTCCAGCGAAGTAGCCGTCCCAGTAGTTGCGGAAGCCGAGCGCCGCCATCGCGTCGTTGGGCTCCGGGGAGAAGAAGTTGACCAGCGAGATCGGCTCGGTGAGCTCGAACAGACGGCGAGCGACTGGCTCCGGATGCTGCATCTGTGTCATCTCCTGTGGTGGTGACCGCGCCCTGGTGGGCGGCCCTTCACCAGTGCTACGAACAGGTCGACCCCGATACGACAACATCGCAGAACCCTGTCGATGGGCCGGAATCAGTTTGCGTCTCACCGCCGCGTCAACCACCCTGCCCGCATGACTGCCCCGCTGGCCGCCCCGACCCTGACCGACGGCGTGGTGACGCTGCGGGCGCACCGGCCCGACGACGTACCGCGCATGGTCGAGCAGTGCCGGGACCCGGTGTCGATCGCGTGGACCACGGTGCCGGTGCCGTACGCCGCGGCGGACGCCGAGCAGTACGGGCTGCAGGTCATGCCGGCAGGCTGGGCCGACGGCTCCGAGTGGGGCTTCGCCGTCGAGGTCGAGGGCCGCTACGCCGGCACGGTCTCGCTGCGCGACGAGGGCCCTGGTCGGGCCGAGCTCGCCTACGGGTCGCACCCGGACGTCCGCGGCACGGGGACGATCCTGCGGGCGCTGCGGCTGCTCGTGGAGTGGGGGTTCGCCGAGCTGGACCTGGAGACGATCGTCTGGCAGGCCTTCACCGGGAACTGGCCGAGCCGCAAGGTGGCGTGGCGGCTCGGCATCACGGTCGAGGGCACGCTGCGCCGGTACCTCCCCCAGCGCGGCGACCGGCGCGACGCCTGGGTCGGCACCCTGCTCAAGGACGACCCGCGCGAGCCGCGGTCGACCTGGCTGGAGGTGCCGGTGCTCGAGGGCGACGGGTTCCGGCTCCGGCCGATCCGCGAAGACGACGCCCCGCGCATCCACGAAGGCACTGCGGAGCCGGAGACCCAACGCTGGCTCGGGCACAAGCCGGCGCCGTACACGCTCGACGCCGCGCGCACCTACGTCCAGAGGCGTCGCGAGCTCGAGGCCACCGGCCAGTGCGTCACCTGGGCGATCGCCGACCCCGATGACGACCGCATCCTCGGGACGGTCCTGTGGTTCAACTGGACAGCGGGCATCGAGTGCGAGGTCGGCTACTGGGTCCACCCCGACGCACGCGGTCGCGGCCTCGCGACGAGGGCCACCCGGCTGGTGGTCGGCCATGTGTTCGAGACGCTCGAGGTCAGGCGCGTCACCGCGTTCGCCGCCGCCGACAACCTCGCGTCACGCCGGGTCATCGAGGCGCTGGGGTTCCGGCTCTACGGCGTCGAGCGGTACGGCGCCTGGGTCCGCGACGACCACGTCGACATGGCGCTCTACGACGTGACGGCGTCGGAGTGGGCGGCGGGCGACCGGTCCACAGAGAACGCCACCGCGAGCACGGCGAACCCGGCCAGCGACAGCGCCGCACCGATCACGAGCGGGGACCGGTAGCCGTAGCCGGCGGCGATGGTCAGGCCGCCGAGCCAGGCGCCGAGCGCGTTGCCGATGTTGAGCGAGCCGTGGCTGAGCGCGGCGCCCAGGGTCTCGGCGTGCTCGGCGGCGTCGATCAGCCGGATCATCAGGCCGAGCGCCAGCACCGAGCCGGTCGTCGTGATCAGGAACAGGGCCGGCAGGGCGGCGTAGCCGAGCGGCAGCAGCAGCCACGACAGGAGGAGGGTGGCCGAGAGCGCCACCGGCGCCAGGAGCAGCGCTTTCTTGAGCGACCAGTCGACGGCCCGGCCGGCGACCCAGTTGCCGAAGACCATGCCAACTCCGAGGGTGAGCAGGAACACCGGCACCGCACTGTCAGGGAGGCCACCGACGTGGGTGGCCATCGGTGCGACGTACGAGTACATCGCGAACATGCCACCGAAGCCGACCGCTCCGGCGACGATCGCGAACCACACCTGCGGATGGCGCAGCGCCTGCAGCTCACGGCGGCCGGTCGCCTCGGGGTTGCCCGGGCAGTCCGGCACGAACGCCA
>JAWWPK010000277.1:0-7274 GCA_033854925.1 Nocardioidaceae bacterium
CGCCTGCTGCATCTGGGTGTTGAAGCAGAGCAGCCCGACGACGCCGCCGAGCAGCACCAGACTGACCAGGGTCACGAACGGCATCCGGGCCGCGCGGATCCGGCGGCGGGGTACGACGGCCAGCCGGGCGCGGGCCACCGCGTCGTCGGCCAGCCGCGGCAGCCGCTGGCGGAGCTGAACGGCGGGGGTGCTCATGGGTTTCGGTGGGCATTCATGCGGCGGCTCCCTTGATCCGTTCGACGGCGCGCAGCCGGACCGAGGCGGCGCGGGGGTTGGTGGCGACCTCGGCGGCATCGGCCCGCTCGGCGCCGCGGGTGACGAGCCGGTACGCCGGCTGCAGCTCCTCGGGCACGATCGGCAGGTCGGGTGGGGCCAGGGACCTGGTCACCGCGGTGAACGCCTGCTTGACCAGCCGGTCCTCGAGCGAGTGGTACGCCTCGACGACCACGCGGCCACCCACCCGGATCGCGTCGATGGCGGCGGGAACGGCCCGGCGCAGGACGGCCAGCTCGTCGTTGACCTCGATGCGGAGTCCCTGGAAGGTCCGCTTGGCCGGGTGGCCGCCGGTGCGGCGCGCGGGAGCCGGGATCTCGGCGTACAGCAGCTCGACGAGGCGGGCCGACGTGGTGAACGGGGCCTGCTCGCGCTGCCGGACCACCGCCGCGGCGATCTTGCTGGCGTAGCGCTCCTCGCCGTACTCGCGGAGCACCCTGGTGAGCTCCTTGGCCGAGTAGGAGTTGAGTACGTCGGCCGCGGTCGGCCCGGTGCTGTCGTCCATCCGCATGTCGAGCGGGGCGTCCTCGGCATAGGCGAAGCCGCGCTCGCGGACGTCGAGCTGCATCGAGGAGACGCCGAGGTCGAAGAGGACCGCGTCGACGGCGTCCAGGCCGAGCTCGTCCAGGACGTCGGGCAGCTCGTCGTACACCGCGTGCACGCCGGTGAACCGGTCGCCGAAGCCCGCCAGCCTCTCCCGGGCCAGGACGAGAGCGGCGGGGTCGCGGTCGATGCCGACGACTCGCGCCAGCTCGCAGCGGCTCAGCACCGCCTCGGTGTGGCCGCCGAGACCGAGGGTGGCGTCCACCATGACCGCGCCCTCGCTCTGGAGGGAGGGCGCCAGCAGCGCCACGACCCGTTCGAGGAGGACGGGGACGTGAGCGGGAGTCTCCATGATGGGCTCGTCAGCCCTGCTGCCCGAGGTGGCTGATGACCACGAGCGCGGTGGCGAGCACCACCGAGGTGAGTGCCGAGAACGCCATCAGCGCGGCCGCCTGCCGGGCCTGGTCGCGCACCCGACCAGGTGGCGGCGTCTCGGTGGCTACGGGATGCATCGATCGACCCTTCGATGACTCGGTGCTGCGCTGCGGGGAAGTGGTGGTGCGGAGTGGAGAGGGTTCGCAGGGCCAGGTCTCAGGCCGCTCCGCCGCCGTCTGGGGCCGGGGAAGGTGTCCCAGAAGACGCACACCCGAGGTGGGAAGTCGCCTGACACCGGGGAAGGTGCGGCAGGTGACGCTCGAGTGGCTGGAGCGGGCCGAGACCTCGCCCTGCGAACCGCTGTGGAGTTGTGTTGTCGGTGCCGGGTGCTGCTGAGCTGTGTCGGGTCAGGCCGGCGCGAGGCCGTCCTCGTCGAGCTCGGCGAAGGTCTCCTGGGCCGCGGCGTTGTAGTCGCGCCAGCGAGACGGCTCCCAGATCTCGACCCGGTCCATCGCGCCGATGACGATCACCTCGCGGCTGATCGCGGCGTACTGCCGCAGGGGCACGGCGATCGGGATCCGGCCCTGCTTGTCGGGCACGACCTCCTCGGCGCTCGAGAAGAGCATGCGGATCTGGTCACGCCCGCTGCGCGAGGTCATCCCCTTGGCGCGGGCGCGGTTCGCCTCCTCCATGAAGACGTCGGACGGGAAGACGTCGAGGCACTTCTCCTGCCCCTGTGTCACCACGAGTCCCTCCGCCAGCCGTTCCCTGAACTTGGCCGGAAGGATCAGCCGCCCCTTGTCGTCGAGCTTCGGGGTGTAGGTGCCCATGAAGAACATCGGGCGGCCTCCACGACTAGTGCGACTCTTGAGCGGGTAGATCCTCCACTTTCCCCCACATTACTCCACTTCCCTCCACCGTCAACCACAAATCACCACTTCCACCCCTTTTCCCTGCGCCGCTGCAGTTGGATCTCCGTGGCGAGCCGTCGCTACTGCCCGGCAGTAACGACGGCTCGGCACTGAACCGATGCCGAACCGTGATCGTTGAAGTGGAGTGGGCTTCACGCTCGACCGCGTAAGTTGCCGGGACGCCCTACGGTGGTGACAGACAGGGAGCGGAAGGAACGCACGTGGAGACGCCGATTGCGGCAGCCCCGACTGGTGGCGCCGATCTGGAGACACTGGCCCGGGTCGTGGGTCGCATCCGAACGAACATCGAGAAAGTCATCGAGGGCAAGGCCGACGTCGTGTCGTCCACCATCGTGGTGCTGCTCGCCGAAGGGCACCTCCTCATCGAGGACGTGCCCGGTGTCGGCAAGACGATGCTCAGCAAGGCCCTGGCCCGGAGCATCGACTGCTCGGTGCGTCGCATCCAGTTCACGCCCGACCTGCTGCCGTCCGACGTCACCGGCGTCTCGATCTTCAACCAGAACAGCCGGGAGTTCGAGTTCCGCCCCGGTGGCGTGTTCGCGAACATCGTCGTCGGCGACGAGATCAACCGCGCCTCGCCCAAGACCCAGTCCGCCCTGCTGGAGTGCATGGAGGAGCGGCAGGTCACCGTCGACAACGCGACCTACCAGCTCGAGACGCCCTTCATGGTGATCGCGACTCAGAACCCGATCGAGATGGAGGGCACTTATGCCCTCCCCGAGGCGCAGCGGGACCGGTTCATGGCCCGGGTCTCCATCGGCTACCCGGTCGAGGCGGCGGAGATCGCGATGCTCGACTCGCACACCAGCGTGAACCCGCTCGACGACCTCGAGCCGGTGGCCGACGCCGCGGAGATCCGCAAGCTGATCGGCATCGTCGGCCAGGTCTACGTCTCGCAGGCCGTGCAGCGGTACGCCGTCGCGCTCACCGCCGCCACCCGGCGTTCCGACGAGCTCTCGCTCGGCGCGTCGCCGCGCGCGACGCTCCACCTGGTGCGATCGGCCAAGGCGATGGCGGCGATGCAGGGCCGCGACTACGTGCTCCCCGACGACGTGCACGGGCTGAGCCGACCGGTGCTCGCGCACCGGCTGCTCCCGAGCGTCGAGGCGTCCATGAGCGGCCGCTCCACCTCCGCGATCCTCGACGGGATCGTGGCGAGCGTCCCGGTGCCGGCCGGCTCCTAGTCGAGGCCGAGCCGCCATGCGCGAAGCACTGTCCGGCCTCACCGTCCGCGGTCGTGCGTTCGTGGCCGCCGGCATCACGGCGATCGTGTGCGCGATCGTCCTCGGCCAGACCTCGCTGAGCCGGGTCGGGGTGCTCGTCCTGGCCCTGCCGCTGGTGAGCGCGTTCTTCATCGGCCGCAGCCGCTACCGGCTGGCGCTGGTGCGCACGGTCAACCCCCAGCTGGTCGCGGCCGGACAGCCGGCCTCGGTCAGTCTGTCCCTGGTCAACGAGGGCCGCGCGCCGAGCGGCGTCCTCCTCCTGGAGGACCACCTCCCCTACGTGCTCGGCACCCGGCCCCGGTTCGTGCTCGAGGGGATCGGCCACGGCTGGCACCGCGACGTGACCTACCAGATCCGCTCCGACGTCCGCGGTCGCTTCGAGATAGGCCCCGTCACGGTGCGGGTCAAGGACCCGTTCGGCCTGGTCGAGCTCGGCCGCGCGTTCCGCACGACGGTCCCGCTGACCGTCACGCCGCGGACCGTGCCGCTCACCCACATCCCCCTCGGCGGTGCCTGGACCGGATCGGGCGACAACCGGCCTCGCGCCTTCGCGATGGGCAGCGCGGAGGACGTCACCGTCCGCGAGTACCGCCGCGGTGACGACCTGCGTCGCGTCCACTGGCGCAGCTCGGCCCGGGTCGGCGAGCTGATGGTGCGCCGTGAGGAGCAGCCGTGGGAGTCGCGCGCGACGCTGTTCCTCGACAACCGCGTGATCGCGCATCGCGGCCAGGGCATCGCGTCGTCGCTCGAGGCGGCGGTCTCGGCGGCCGCGTCCATCGCCGTCCACCTCAGCAAGCGCGGCTTCACGGTCCGGCTGGTCACCGCCGCCGGCGAGGACAGCGGCAACGACTGGCACACCCGCGAGACCAACCTCAACACCGGTCCGCTGCTCGAGGCGCTCGCCGTCGTGCAGCCGCTGCCGCGGCCCGCCCTCGACACCGGCTGGCTGACCGAGGCCGGCGGCGACGGGCTGCTGGTCGCGGTGCTCGGCCACGTCGACCAGCGGGACGCACCCGTGCTGCGCCGGATGTACGCCCACAGCGGCTCGGCCCTCGCGGTGGCGGTCGATGTCGACGCGTGGCTCTCCCCCGATGCCGCCGGGCGCGACGCCTCCATGATGCTCAGCCAGCAGGGCTGGCGCTCGGTGTCGCTGGGTCCGGCGGACCGGCTCGAGGCGGTCTGGGAGGAGCTCGGACGCAGGCACACGTCAAGCTCGCGGTCGCGCGGCGTCGTACCCGCGCCCCCGACACTGATCCCGGCCGACGCCGTACCCGCCGGCGAGGGGGTCTAGGGCCAGATGTCCAGCGTCCGTTCACACCCGATGGCTCTGGCCGGTCTCTCGGCCGTCGCCGCGGCCACCACGCTGGTGTCGCTGCTCACCTGGCAGGGGTTCACCCAGAGCTTCGGCTCCACCCTCGGTCCGCTGTTCGTGGTGGCGGTCGTCGTCGCCGGCACCGGCGCGGTCGGTCGCTGGTGGCGGGTGCCGCGCGCGTTGCTCGTGCTTGCCCAGGTGCTGCTCGTGGGGATGGTCGTCAGCGCGTTCGTCTGCGGCTCACCGCTGCCGATCGGCGAGGCGTGGGGCCGGCTGCTCACCGCCTTCCAGGACGCCGCGCAGAGCGCGAACCGGTTCGCGCCCCCGGTTCCCAGCGACGAACCACCTGTGCACCCGCTGCTGATCGCCGGTGGCGCCGGGTGCCTGCTTCTCGTCGACATCCTCGCGTGCACGCTGCGCCGCGTCCCGCTGGCCGGGCTGCCCCTGCTGACCATCTACAGCGTGCCGGTGAGCATGACCGGCGATGGCCCGAACTGGCTCCTCTACATGCTCACCGCGATCGGGTTCCTCGCGATGATCTTCCTGTCGGAGGCCGAGCAGATCGCCCGCTGGGGCCCGATCCTCGCCGAGGACCACGGCCACTCCGAGCCCAAGGCACTCTCGGTGCCGACCTGGCCGCGCACCGGCGCTCGCGCGATCGGCGGGGTCGCCACGGCACTCTCGGTCGTCGTACCGATCCTGATCCCGACGTTCAGCGTGCACCTGTTCAACTTCGGGCCGGGCAACGGTGGCAACGACGACATCAGCATCGAGAACCCGATGGTCGACCTCAGGCGCGACCTGGTCCGAGGCGCGGACATCCCGTTGGTCACCGTGCAGACCGACGACCCCGATCCGTCCTACCTCCGGATAGCGGTGCTGAACCGGTTCAACGACAACGAGTGGAGCTCGGGCGACCGGGAGGTGCCCAGCAGCCAGACCGCCGACGGCAGCATGCCCGGCCTGGTCGGTGTCGCCGCCCAGCTGACCCGGCACAAGTTCGACTACCAGCTCGCGGCGACCCGCGACTTCCGGTCCACGTGGCTGCCCACCACACAGCTGGTCGACAGGGTCAACGCGCCCGGCGACTGGCGCTATGACACCTCGACCATGGACTTCCTCGCCAGCAAGGACGGTCTCGACACCTCGCAGCTCAACTGGGACCTGGAGGCCGTCAAGCTGGACTACGACGTGAACTCCCTCGCCGCCGCGCCGCCGGTCGGTCCCCTCGTGTCGCGCGACTTCACCGATCTGCCCCCCGGGCTCGACCCGATCGTGAAGCAGCTGGCCACCCAGGTGACTTCCGAGGAGCCCTCCCGGTTCCAGAAGGCGGTGGCGCTGCAGAACTGGTTCCGTCACCCTGAGGAGGGCGGCTTCACCTACAGCACCGACGTGAACCTCGGCAACGGCACCGACGACCTGGTCCGGTTCCTCTCCGAGGGCGACGGCGGCCGCACCGGCTACTGCGAGCAGTTCGCTGCCGCGATGGCGGTCATGGCCCGCGAGCTCGGCATCCCCTCCCGGGTCGCGGTCGGCTTCCTGGAGCCGAAGAAGATCGGCGACCGCACCTGGGTCTACAGCTCCCACGACCTGCACGCCTGGCCCGAGCTGTTCTTCTCCGGCTCAGGGTGGGTGCGGTTCGAGCCGACGCCGCCCGGCCGGGCCAGCGGAGTTCCGGACTACACGCAGCAAGAGGTCACCGTCGGGAACACCGACAACTCGCCGTCGGCGAGCGGCGGCAACTCCGGCGACGTACCGACGCGGGCGCCGAACGAGGCCCTGCCGCAGGGTTCGCCCCAGAACCAGAAGGCCGGACAGGGCGCCGGCGGTGGCTTCCCCTGGGTGTGGCTGGCCGGCGCGCTCGTGCTGGTGCTCGTCGTGGCCCTGGTCGCGCTCGGCCCGCGGACGCTGCGCCGGCGCCGTCGCGACCAGCGCGGCCTGCTCGGCCCCGAGGAGGCGTGGGACGAGCTGAGGGACACCGCGCTCGACCTGCGGCTGCCGTGGCCGCAGTCCAGATCGCCGTGGCAGACCCGCGAGGCGGTGGTCCAGCTGTTCGGCGCCCCGCGCGACGAGTACACCACGGAGCGCCCACGCCGTGGTCCCGACACCAACCCGGACGCAGTCTTCGCGCTCGACCGCATCGTGCACGCGCTCGAGCGGCTCCGCTACGCCCGCGACGACGGCAGCGAGCGCGGCACCTGGCGCGCAGAGATGCAGACCTGCGTCGAGGCGCTCTACGGCGGCGCCCCCAAGCGCGCCCGCCGCGCCGCCGACTGGTGGCCGCGCTCGGTGTTCAACCGCCGCGTCGACGTACGCCGTCCGCTGGACGACGGACCCGGCGAGCCGGCCATGGCCGGTCGAGTCGTCGACCACGTGGGTTGTGGTTGGGGCCTGGGCCTGCGCTCGTGGTGCCGGGTTGGGTTGGGTTGGGTCTGGGCCTGCGCTCGTGGCACCGGGACTGTCGGAGGGGCGGGGTGGGGGTGTTCGCGCCGACAGGGCAAATCGCCGTGGCGCGGGTGGCTTGGTCTCGGGCCGGGTCGGGTGCCCCGCGCCACGGCTTTGCTTTAGCGACGCGAACACCCCCACCCCGCCCCTCCGGCACCCATCACCCTCGCT
>JAWWPK010000278.1:0-2628 GCA_033854925.1 Nocardioidaceae bacterium
CCTTGACCACCAGCGGCATCGAGTCGGCGTCACCATCTGCGGCGATGCGGGCCGGCAGGCAGAGGGCCCGGCTGCAGGCAACCAGGTGCAGGACGTCGGCATGACTGCGCGCGCCGAGCAGCTGGACGCTGTCGTGCAGGCCGGAGGTCTCGATGAGGGCTTCGAGCTGCGGCCGCTCGGGCCCCTCACCGATGATGGCGAGCGTTGCGTCGGGGTGGCCCCGGCGTACGGTCGCAAAGGCCTCGATCAGGGTGTCGAAGCCCTTCTTCTCGACGAGTCGGCCGACCGCGACGACGTCGTGCTCCGCGGTGGGGCACTGGAACGGCTCGGGCACGGTCACACCGCAGACAACCAGTTCGATGTCGCGCTGGACGGAATGGCGCTCCCGCAGCACGCGGATGTTGTAGTCGCAGACGGTGATAAGAGCCGCGCATCGGTCGAGCTTCGCGGGCAGCCCCGGGCGAGGGGCGTAGATGTCGCGCGCGTGCACGGTCAGCGCCCAGGGCCAGCCGGTCAGCGCCGAGAGGGCCTCAGCCGTGGCCGCGCCGGCCCACGCGAAGTGGGCATGCAGGCGGTCGACCCCCTGCGCCTCGAGCCGGCTCGCGACCCAGGGGAGCCGGCGCCACGCCATCTCGGCGGACTCGGTGGGGTGCCGTCGTACGGCCGCGAGGAAGGCCGCGTAGCGCTGGGGACTTCGCCGTGCCCAACGAAGGTGCTCGCGCGCATGGGCTCGTCCGCTGGGTACGTCGCGGAGGAACAGGGCAGGTACGTCGGGGAGCGGATCGGACGAGCCGTGGTGGAGCGCGATGACGACGACATCGACATCCTGGGCCCGGAGCTCCCGCACCTCCTCCACGACAAAGGTCTGCGACAGCTCGACCCAGCGGTCCAGCACGTACGCGACGGTCATGCGCTAGTGCACATCGAGTCGCGGCGCGACGTCGGCCAGCCCAGCCGCACCGGGACGGCCGGCTACGGCGAACGGGACCGGCCGGTGGCTCTGCACCATCACCGCGCCCCAGTCGCCCCGGGCTACCGCGACCTCCACCGTGTATCGGCCCTCGCCGAGGTTGAGGTCCATGTCGAGGGTGATGTCGAGGGACTCGCCTTCTCGCACGGCCGGCAGACCCGCATCGGTGGCGTGCCATCTGGCGACGACGCCGGCGCCTTCCTTCGCGATCCGGAACCCGGCTAGCCCGCCGGCCGGGACGTCAGCCATGGCGGTGACCCGCAACGAGAGCCGAGCCGCCTCGCCCGCCTTCCAGAGGGTTCGCTCGTCACCGTCGGGAGTCGTCAGCGTCAGGGTCTCGACTCTCAGCTCACCACTGGTGCCGGCGTCCTCGCCGAGGTCCTCGGCGACCAGGCCGGCGAGCAGCTGGTGATAGGCGCCGACTACGTCGTCGACTCCACCGGCCAAGATGGTCTGGCCTCGATCGAGGAGCAGGGCGCGGTCGGCGAGCTTGAGGACCGCGGTCAGGTTGTGGCTGACGAACAGGACGCCGACGCCCTGTTCCTTCAGCTCCCGGATTCGCTCGAGGCACTTGACCTGGAAAGGCAGGTCGCCGACGGCGAGGACCTCGTCCACCACGAGAAGGTCCGGGCTGGTGTGCACTGCGACCGAGAAGCCGAGGCGCATGTACATGCCGCTGGAGTACTGCCGGACCGGCTGGTCGATGGCGTGCGCCAGGTCGGAGAACTCGACGATGTCGTCGAAGCGGCGGCGGATCTGGCTCGCGGTCATGCCCAGCAGCCGGGCGTTGATCTCGACGTTCTCCCGGCCCGACAGGTCGGGGTGGAAGCCGGCGCCGACCTCGATGAGGGGAGCGATGTTGTCGGGGCGGTGGAGCTTGCCCTCGGTCGGAGTGGTCACGCCGGAGGCCAGCTTGAGCAGGGTCGACTTGCCGGCTCCGTTGCGCCCGATCGCTGCCACGACCTCACCCGGGTAGACCTCTAGCTGCGCATCACGCAACGCCCAGGCCTGCTTGGGCTTCTTGCCGCTCAGCCGGCCGAGCAGGAGCGAGCGCTCGCCGCGTTGCGTGTAGAGCTTGCCGACGCCCTCGGCCCGGAGCAGAGCGGCCGTCATACCAGGTCCGCGAACTCGCCGGAGCGGGACCGTTGCGCCCACCACGCCAGAGTGCCAAGGACGATCGTCGCGCCGATGGACACGAACACGCCGGACCACGCGATCGGTCGGCCCAGGGTGGCTGACCGGTACAGCGTGAGGATCCCGCCCATGGGGTTGGCCGCGAAGATCGGGCGGTAGTGCGGCGGCACCCGCTCCAGGCTGTAGAGCACCGGCGTGGCGTAGAAGAACGCCATCAGAAAAGCGTCAACGAGGTACTTGATGTCGCGCATGGCCACGTGGAAGGCACAGGTGAGAACGCCGAGGGACGTGACGAACGCCGTCTGCAGCACCACCGCGCAGGGCAGCAGGAGGAGACGCCAGCTGGCCTCGCCGACCACGACGGACGCCACTGTCATGACGGCCAGCGAGGCCAGGAAGGCCTGCGCGATCCCACCGACCGCCGACAGCGGAAAGACCCAGGACGGGATGCGCACCTTGCGGACGAGGCCGGAGTTGTCCACGACCGACGTCGTCGCCGCAGAGACGGCCTGGGAGAAGTAGGC
>JAWWPK010000279.1:0-21367 GCA_033854925.1 Nocardioidaceae bacterium
ACGACAACGACACCGACCCGTTGCACCGGTACGTCGCGCACCGGCCGGTGTTCGACGCCGCACCGGCCGGACAGCCGATCAGCCCGAACCTCGCCGGCCGGGTCTCCGCGGCGTTCGCCCTCGCCTCCCAGCAGGAGGCGGACCCGGTCAAGGCGCTGGCGCTGCTGGCCAAGGCGCAGGGGCTGTACGCCCACGCCGCCACGACCGCTCCCCCCAAGCCCCTGGTCACCGCACTCCCCCACGCGTTCTACCCGGAGTCGGTCTGGCAGGACGACATGGAGCTCGGCGGTGCCGAGATCGCGCGGGCGGCCCAGCGGCTCGGCGTCCCCGCCACGACGTACCTCGCCGAGTCTGCCCACTGGGCGAAGCGGTATCTCAAGCTCCGCTCGACCGACACCCTCAACCTCTACGACGTGGGCGCCCTCGCGCATGCCAGCCTCGCCGATGCGATGGGCGAGGTGCCGCACGGGGCGCTCGAGGTCAGCCGGAAGCAGCTGACGAACGACGTCGCGCGCCAGCTCCGGATCGGTGTCGGACGAGCGCGGCACGACCCGTTCGGCGCACCGGTCGACGTCACCGAGTTCGACGCAAACTCGCACAGCTTCGGCCTGGTCGCGACCGCCGCTCTCTACGAGCAGCTGACGCACAGCCGTCGGTTCCGGAGCCTCGGGACCACCGTGCGGACCTGGCTGCTCGGGGGCAACCCGTGGGGCATCAGCGCGATGGTCGGGATCGGCTCGTCGTACCCGCGGTGCATGCAGCACCAGATCGCCAACCTCGCGGACGCTCCGGACCTGGGGGCGGTCGTCAACGGGCCCAACGGCGCAGCCAACTTCGAGGGTGGTCTGGGGGGCTTCCAGGACGGGATGCGGCACTGCTCCCGGCCCGGCTACGCGAGGTTCGACGGGCGGGGCAGCCGGTACGTCGACGACGTCCGGGCCTGGCAGACCGACGAGCCCGCGCTCGACATGACGGCCGCCGCGATCCTCGCGGCCGCGGCCCAGCTCAGCCTCAGGAGCTCCTCGTGAACCCCGGCACCCCCAGCCTGCTGCGCGGCATCAACGACCGCGCCGCGCTCGACCTGCTTCTCGAGCACGGACCGCTGTCCCGCACCCGGCTCGGAGAGCTGACCGGACTCTCCAAGCCCACCGCCGCGCAGCTGCTCACGCGGCTCGCGGACGCCGGGCTGGTGATCACCAGCGGCAACACCCGCGGCGGCCCCGGCCCACGCGCCCAGCTCTACGCCGTCAACCCGGACGCGGCGTACGTCGCCGCCCTCGACGTCACGCCGACCCGGATCCTCGCCGCGGTCGCCGACATCACCGGCCGCACGGTCGGCGACTACGAGCTGAAGACCCCCCGCAAGGCCGGCACGGACGCGGCGCACCACGTGCTGCACGCGCTCGACGGCGCGGCCGCCTCGGCCGGGATCAACCGCCACCAGCTGCACCGGCTCGTCATCGGCACGCCCGGCGCCTTCGACCCGGCCCACCGGCAGCTGCGCTACGCGCGGCACCTGCCCGGCTGGCACGACCCGCACCTGCTCGAGCGGCTCGCCGAGGCGGTCGGCACGCCGCTCGAGGTCGCGAACGACGTGAACCTTGCCGCGATCGCCGAGATGCGCTCGGGGCTGGCTCGAGGGGTACCGGACTTCGTCCTTCTGTGGGCGGACGAAGGGCTGGGCGCGGCCGTCGTCATCGACGGTCGTGTCCATGGGGGCGCCACCGGTGGTGCCGGGGAGATCGGCTTCCTGCCGCTTCCCGGCACCCCTCTGGTGCGCGACGTACGCCGCGGCAACGCCGGTGGCTTCCAGGAGCTGGCGGGCGGGCGGCAGGTGCTCGCGCTGGCGCGCTCGCTCGGGCTGCGCGCCGGCAGTCCCGAGGCGGCGATCACGAAGGCGCTGAACACACCCGGTGTCGGCGACGAGCTGCTCGCCACCCTCGCCGAGCGGTTCGCGCTCGGGATCGCCGCGGTCATCTCGGTGGTCGACCCGTCGCTGGTCGTCCTCGCCGGCGGCCTGCTCACCGCGGGCGGCACCCGGCTGCGCGACCTGATCGCCGAGGAGGTCGGGTCGCTGGCCCTGACCCGGCCCCGGCTGGAGCTGGCCGGCGTCACCGAGAACCCGGTGCTCGCCGGCGCCCTGCAGACCGCCCTCGCCGCCACCCGCAACGAGGTCTTCGACACCATCCAACGCCGCACCGTCCCGAGCTCGGCCCGGCCCGTCACCAGGAGAGAACCATGAAGAGACACACCCGACGCCGCCTGGCGGCCGCCACGGTCGCGCTCGCGCTGCCGCTCGCGGTCAGCGCCTGCACCGGTTCCTCCGAGGGCGGCACCAACGACAACCCGGACGCGGACGTCACGATCACGTTCTGGCACGGCTGGAGCGCCGACAGCGAGGTGGCCGCGATCCAGGCCACCATCGACGCGTTCGAGAAGGAGAACCCGAACATCCACGTGAAGGTGGTCGGCAACATCACCGACGACAAGATCAACCAGGCGCTGCGCGCCGGCGGCCCTTCCGCACCGGACGTGGTCTCGTCGTTCACCACCGACAACGTCGGCCAGTTCTGCACCTCGGGGGCCTTCGTCGACCTGGCGCCGTTCATGGCGAAGTCCGACATCGACCCGGCCGCGACCTTCCCGCCGGCCCAGCTGGAGTACACGCAGTTCGACGGCAACCAGTGCGCGCTGCCGCTGCTCAGCGACGCCTACGGGCTCTACTACAACAAGGACGCGTTCGCCGCGGCCGGCATCACCGACCCGCCCAGGACCATGTCTGAGTTCGACGCCGACGCGGTGAAGCTGACCAAGAGCGACGGCGACAGCTACTCGCAGCTGGGCTTCATGCCGAACTACCACGGCTACGAGTCGACGATCACCCACTTCTCGGCGCAGTGGTCGCCGACGTACTTCACCGACGACGGGAAGTCCAACGTCGCGAACGACCCCGCATTCGCCCAGACCATGGAGTGGCAGAAGGCACTGGTCGGCAAGCTCGGTGGCTTCGACAAGCTCGAGAAGTACCGCACCACGTTCGGCGACGAGTTCGGCGCCAAGAACCCGTTCATGACCGGTCAGGTCGCGATGGCGATCGACGGTGAGTGGCGTGCGGGGATGATCCAGGCCGACGCCCCGGACGTGAACTTCGGGGTCGCACCGTTCCCGGTGCCGGACGACCAGGCCGACACCTACGGCAAGGGATACATCACCGGCACCATCGTCGGCATCGCGAGCACCAGCACGAAGCAGAACGCCGCATGGCGGTTCGTGCAGTTCCTGGCCACCGACACCAAGGCGGTCGTGGACTTCGCCAACGCGATCCACAACGTGCCCTCGACGCTGGGCGCGCTCGCCTCGCCGGACGTGAGCCAGGACCCGGCGATGCAGACCTTCATCGCCATCGCGTCCAACCCTGGCAGCAACACGACCCCATCCAGCTCGAACGGCGGCGCCTACCAGCTCACGATGCAGGATCTCGGATACGACTTCGAGTCGGGCAAGCTGGCCGACCTGACGGCCGGGCTGGCCGACGCGGCGGACCAGATCGACACCGACATCGCCCAGAGCAAGTGACGGAGAGCAGATAGGACCGGTACGACGGAGAACTGCCCGTGACCACCACCACGTCGACGTCGGCGCCGCGCCGGAGCGAGCCCCGCTCGTACACGGCGCGGAGCCGGCGCCGCCGGGAGACGCTGCGGAACCTCGCGTTCCTGTCGCCCTGGCTGCTCGGCACCGGGCTGTTCTTCATCTACCCGCTGCTCTCGACCGTCTACTTCTCGTTCACCCACTACAACGGGTTCGCGCCGCCGACCTACGACGGCCTGCAGAACTGGAGGTTCGTCTTCCAGGACTACCCGTTCTTCTGGCCGGCCCTGCGCAACACGCTCTGGCTGGTGGTCGTAATGGTGACGCTGCGGGTGGTCTTCGGCCTCGCCGTCGGCATGCTCGTCGTCCGCATCAAGCGTGGCGCCGGGCTGCTCCGGACGGTGTTCTACGCGCCGTACCTCGCGCCACCGGTGGCAGGCACGCTCGCCTTCGTCTTCCTGCTCAACCCCGGCACCGGGCCGGTCAACACCATCCTGGGCAAGCTGGGCCTGCCCGAACCCGCGTGGTTCAACGACCCGAGCTGGTCGAAGCCGGCACTCACACTGCTGGCGCTGTGGGGCATCGGCGACCTGATGGTCATCTTCATGGCCTCGCTGCTCGATGTGCCGAGGGAGCTCTACGAGGCAGCCGACCTGGACGGCGCCGGCGCCGTCGGCCGGTTCCGGTACGTCACCCTCCCCCACCTGCAACCGATCATCGGCTTCGCGGTGGTGACCGGCGTGATCGCGACCATGCAGTACTACACCCAGCCGATCGTGGCGGGCGAGGTCGCCAGCGGGCACATCCAGGGCTCCGGGCAGCAGTTCGAGCCCGGCTACCCGGACAAGTCCACGCTCACGCTGCCCCAGCTCGTCTACAACCTCGGCTTCCAGCGGTTCGACATCGGCGCGGCATCCGTGATCGCTCTTGTGCTGTTCGCGCTGAGCATGGCCTTCGCGGCCATCCTCATGCGCCGCGGCAGTGTCTTCCTCGGTGGCGACTCGTGACGTTGACGCCACGGACGCGCACTGCGCTCGAGTGGGTGGCGGTGCACGCGTTCGCGATCGCCTGCACGCTGTTCTTCATCCTGCCGTTCGTCTTCGTCGCTCTCACCTCGGTGATGACCGACGAGCAGTCATTGACCCGTGACCTGTGGCCGCACCCGTTCCAGTGGCACAACCTGACGGACGTCTGGCACACCCCGGGCTTCCCGACGTGGTGGCGGAACACCCTGATCTACGCCGTGGGCGGCACCGCGCTGACCCTGGTCTCGAGCATCCCGGTCGCCTACGCCCTCGCCCACTTCCGGTTCCGGGGCCGGCAGCTGGCGATGATGATGGTGATCGCGACGATGATGCTGCCGCCGCAGGTGGTGATCATCCCGATGTACCTCGTGTGGGCCAAGCAGCTGCACCTCACCGGGACCCTGTGGCCGCTGGTCGTACCCCTTGCCTTCGGAGACGCCTACTCGATCTTCCTGCTCCGGCAGTTCCTCGTCACCGTCCCACGGGAGTACCTCGACGCCGCCAAGGTCGACGGCGCCGGCGAGCTCCAGGTGCTCCTGCGAGTCGTGCTCCCGATGTGCCGTCCGGCCATCGCGGCGGTCGCGCTGTTCCAGTTCTTCTACTGCTGGAACGACTACTTCGGTCCGCAGATCTATGCCAGCGAGAATCCTGGCGCCTGGACGCTCAGCTACGGGCTGAGCACGTTCAAGAGCGCCCACCACACGAACTGGAACTTCACCATGGCCGCCACCCTGCTGGTGATGGCACCGGTGATCGCGCTCTTCTTCCTGGCCCAGAAGGCCTTCATCGAGGGCGTCACGCTGACGGGGGTCAAGGGATGAAGCCGTGTCGATGAAGCTGGCGGTCGTGGGCGGCGGGTCGACGTACACGCCCGAGCTCGTGGACGGTCTCGGCCGCCTGCAGGACGTGCTGCCGGTCGACGAGCTGGTGCTCGTGGACCCGCAGCCCGAGCGGCTCGAGCTGGTCGCCGGTGTCGGCCGAAGGATCCTGACCCGCCTCGGGTCCCCGGTCCGGCTGGTCACGTCGACCTCGCTGGAGCCGGCGCTGGACGGCGTGGACGCGGTGCTGCTGCAGCTGCGCGTGGGCGGGCAGGCCGCGCGCAACCAGGACGAAACCTGGCCGCTGGAGTGCGGCTGCGTCGGTCAGGAGACGACCGGCGCGGGCGGGCTGGCGAAGGCGCTGCGGACGGTGCCCGTGGTGCTCGACATCGCCGAGCAGGTCACCAGGGCCGCTCCGGACGCCTGGATCATCGACTTCACCAACCCGGTCGGCATCGTGACCCGAGCACTCCTGCAGGCGGGGCACCGCGCGGTCGGGCTGTGCAACGTGGCGATCGGGTTCCAGCGGCGGTTCGCCGCCTCGCTCGGCGTACCTCCGGAGTCGCTCGAGCTGGACCACGTCGGGCTCAACCACCTGACGTGGGAGCGGGCGGCGCGCGTCGACGGCGTCGACCGGCTGCCCGAGCTGCTGGAGGCGCACGTCGAGGAGATCGCGTCGTCCGTGGGACTGCCGCCCTCGCTGCTGCTCTCGCTCGGCGTGGTGCCGTCGTACTACCTGCGCTACTTCTACGCCCACGACGAGGTGGTCCGCGAGCAGCTCTCGGCTCCGTCGAGGGCAGCGGAGGTGGCCGAGATCGAGCGAAGGCTGCTGGAGCTGTACGCCGACCCGGCCCTCGACGAGAAGCCGGAGCTGCTGGGGCAGCGCGGCGGGGCGTTCTACTCCGAGGCCGCCGTGCAGCTGGCCGCGGGGCTGCTGGGTGACGGGCCGACCTCGACGCACGTGGTGAACCTGCGCAACGACGGGACCTTGCCCTTCCTGCCCGACGACGCGGTGATCGAGGTGCCCGCGGAGGTCGACCGGTCGGGGGTCCGGGCCGTGGAGCTGGCCCCCCTCGAGCCGCTGCAAGCCGGCCTCGTGGCCCACGTGACGGCGTACGAGCACCTGGCCCTGGACGCCGCCCTGCACGGCGGCCGGCAGCGGGTCTTCGAAGCGCTCCTCGCGCACCCGCTGGTCGGGCAGGTCGAACTGGCCGAGGGGCTCACCGACCGGCTGCTCGCGCACAACCGGGAGTACCTGCCGTGGGCCTGATCAATGGTGTCGTCGAGGGGATCCTGGCCATCGACGCCGGGAACAGCAAGACCGACGTCTGCGTGGTCTCGGCGGACGGCGAGCTGCTCGGCAGCGCCCGCGGTGGGCCGTTTCGGCCGCACCGCGTCGGCGCCGACGCCGCCGTCGCGTCGATCGCGCCCGCGGTCGCCGAGGCGCTGTCGAGGGCCGGCTCGGTCGAGGTGCGGCACGTGGCCGCCTGCCTGGCCAACGTGGACCTCCCGGTCGAGCACGAGGCCATCGAGGCCGCGGTCGCCGCGGCCGGCTGGGCGCCGTCGTACGACGTCGTCAACGACACGTTCGCCCTGCTGCGCGCCGGCCTGGACAGCTCACGGGGGGTGGCGGTGGTCTGCGGTGCGGGGATCAACTGCACCGGCGTGCTGGCCGACGGCACCACCGTGCGATTCGCCGCGGTCGGGCACATCTCCGGCGACTGGGGCGGCGGCGGGTACCTCTGGCAGGAGGCGATGTGGTGGGCCGCTCGCGCCGAGGACGGCCGCGGCCCCGACACCGCGCTCCGCACCGTGCTCCCCCGGCACGTCGGACTGGACTCGATGGCGGCGCTGATCGAGGCGGTCCACGTCGGCGCCCTGCCCGAGGAGCGCTGCATGGAGCTGACCCCGCTGCTGTTCTCGGTGGCGGAGTCCGGTGACGAGGTCGCCGCGGGCGTCGTACGCCGCCAGGCCGAGGAGGTGGTCGCCCTGGCGGCCACCGCGATCCACCGGCTCGGCGCCCTCGACTCCCCCGTCGACGTGGTCCTCGGCGGCGGCGTGCTCGCCGCGCGCCACCCGCTGCTCATGGACGAGATCGCCAGGCTGCTGGCCGACGCCGCCCCGCTGGCCGTGGCTCGCGTGGTGGAGGCGCCTCCGATCGTCGGCGCCGCCCTGCTGGGCCTGGACCGGATCGAGGCGGCCGCCGGGGCGCAGCAGCGGCTTCGGGAGTCCTTCCGCGTGGCGGCCGGTTAGGTCTTCTGTCCCACGTGCCGATCGAGCAGGTCCCGGGCCAGCTCGAGAAGGTTCGTGCTGAGCTCGTCGTCCGCGTAGTGGTCCAGCTCCGGGGCCGCGCCGATCATCATCAGTGCGCCGCCGACCATCGCGCCCGCCACGTCACTGCGCACATCCGGGTCGGGACCGACCAGCAGCGCCCGGTTTCGAAGGTTCGGGAGCTCGAGACGGTCTGACGAGCTGGCCGGCATGAGCGAGCTCAGGATCGCGATCTACGACGGCATGACGACGCTGGGCGCCGTCGGGCCGATGGACGTGCTGCGGTTCCTGCCGGAAGCGCGGGTCGAGCTCGTGGCCGTGCAGCCGGGGCCGGTGCGAACCGACAGCGGCGTGCTCGAGCTGATCGCAACGACGTCGTACGACGAGTGCCGGTCGCCCGCCCGTGGGCTGGCTGCAGCCGGTGCACCCGACGACGATGTGGACCACGTCCGGGTGCTCTGGCTCGCTGCTGCTCGCGCACGCGGGCCTGCTCGCCGGCGCCCCCGCCGCCTCCCACTTCGCTGTGCTCGACCTGCTCCCCCAGCTCGGAGCCGCGCGGTCGCGCTGGGCCGTCCGCACGGTGCGATCCCGGAGTTCTACGAGGCTCCTGTTTGGGGCATCAACGTCACGCCTCAGCGCAGCGCCCTCTTCAGCCGCTTGCGGTAGCCCGAGTCGGCGAGGGGGGAGCCGAGCGGCGCGTCCACCTCGGCCACCTCGATGACCACAGTGTCGGCCCGCTTGATGGCCTGGAACTCCACCCTCTCCGCGAGCTTGCCGCGCCAGAGGAATCGGCCGCGCTGGAACAGCGGCATCAGGCTGTCAAGGGCGAACATCGAGAACGAGTCGCCGAGGATGACGGTGTCGCCGGGCACCGTGCGCCTGGCCGGACGGGCGTTCCACGTGTAGTCGAAGGTGAGCTGCGGGTATCCGCTCCACACCTGGTCCGCCGAGATCGCCGCGGTCCTGGTGGTCACCTTCGTCGTCGGCGTGGCAGTCTCGGCTGTCTCGAGGACCATGTTGCCGTCGAAGAAGTTGAGGTTCCCGACCCGCTGCTCGGTGCCGTACGCGTAGGACTGCAACTGGGCCACCCTCGGCGCCAGCCTCTTGGCCAGGGCACGGGCGAAGATCGAGCCGCCGACCGTGGTCCAATGCGTGTCGGTCTTGAAGTAGGTCTGGCGCGGGGACCGGGTCAGCCGCGCGCGCAGCGGCAGGAAGTTGCGGCCCGTCAGTCGATCGAGCACCCGGCGCCCCTGCTCGAACCCGCGCGCGTCGCAGACACCGTGCGGCATCGGGTCGGGCAGGTTCTGCGGGCGGACCGTGGACTTGTTCGGCGCCACCGTCCACACCAGAGTCCGCCCGGAGCGCTCGATCACGTGGCCGAGCTTGGCGATCTGCGTCATGGTCCGCGAGGTCGCCGAGCCAAGGCCGCAGGCGACGTCGAAGTCCGGCCCGTAGTACAGCTCGCCGTCGCGGCCCGGCACCGTCAGCGGTGCGGAGGCGTACGTCGTCCCGTCGGATCCCACGAACGAGCGCGGGTGGTGGGCCGGCTGATCCAGTTGGCCGGGGTCGGCGGCCACGTCGGCCGGCGCGGCCAGGGCGAGGGCGGCCGCGAGCGCTGCCGCGGTCCGGAGGAGGTGCACCCGAGCACGTTACGTGGTGCACAGGCCGAACGACCTGTCCCCGACCAGGACACTAGCCTCGAGCCATGGCAGGACCCGGCAACGACGGTGCCGAGATCCGCCCGTTTCGCGACGCAGACGAGTTCGACGCGTGGCTGGCCGAGCACCACGACGAGCAGGCCGGCGTCTGGCTGAAGCTCGCCAAGGTGGCGTCGGGCATCGCGTCGATGACCAGCGACGAGGCGGTCGACGTCGGACTCTGCTGGGGCTGGATCTCGGGCCAGCGGCTCGGTCTCGACGAGACGTGGTACCTGCAGAAGTACGTGCCGCGCCGACCACGCAGCAACTGGTCACGGCTCAACGTGAGCAAGGTCGAGGCGCTGACGGCCGCCGGCCGGATGCGGCCACCGGGGATCGCCGAGGTGGACGCGGCAAAGGCGGACGGCCGGTGGGCCGCGGCCCTCGGTAGCTAACCCTGGAGCTTGCCCAGGATCCGGGCCAGGTCCTCGCGATCGGCCCTGGTGAGCCGCTCGAACATGCGCTCCGACTCCTCACCCCTTGCTCGGCGGACCTCCTCGGAGACCTCCTGGCCACGGTGGGTGAGCGACACCAGGGTGGCCCGGCGGTCCCCCGGGTCGGGCAACCGCGTGACCAGCCCCTTCTCCTCGAGGGCGTCCACCACCTCGGTCGCCGACCGCGGTGCGATCTTCAGGTGTTCGGCGAGCTCCTTGGACCGCACTCCCCCGCTGTCGTGGGCGGCCAGCACCCGGATCGCCCGCACCTGCGACGGCGTGACGTCGTAGGCCGCGAAGGCAGCCATCGCCGCCGCCCGCAGCCGGCGCGCGACCGCGCCGAAGGCCTCCCCGAGGGAGTCGGCGGGTACGTCGTCGCTCACGGGAACAGACTAGCAAGGTTTGGTGTTGTAACCTCATGATGAGGCAACCTCACTAAATGCCTCCCACAGACTTCCCGAGGAGGTCCACATGGACTCCACCACCAACCAGAACCCCGGCCGGGGCCGGTTCCGCACCGCCGACAAGCCGACCGCGGCCGAGAAGCAGCAGGCCCGCGAGGTCTCGCTGCGCCGGATCGCGCGGCTGTTCACGCCGTACCGATGGTCGGTGCTCGTCGTCGTGGCGATCATCGTCGCGTCCTCGATCGTCGGCCTGGCCTCGCCGTTCCTGCTCCGCGGCATCATCGACGTGGCGCTGCCCGACCAGGACCTGCACCTGCTCGTGCTGCTCACCGCCGGCATGGTGGCCGTCGCTGCCGTGACGTCGGTCCTCGGTGTCTTCCAGACCTGGATCAACACCCAGATGGGCCAGCGCGTCATGCATGGGCTGCGCACCGACGTCTTCGCGCACCTGCAGCGGCAGTCGATCGCGTTCTTCACCCGGACCCGCACCGGCGAGGTGCAGTCCCGGATCACCAACGACATCGGCGGCATGCAGAACGTCGTCACCTCGACCGCGACCTCGATCGCCTCGAACCTGACCACGACCGTGGCCACCGCGGTCGCGATGGTCGCGCTCTCCTGGCGGCTGGCACTGATCTCGCTCGTGGTCATGCCGCCCGCCATCTGGCTGAGCCGTCGGGTGGCGCGGATGCGCCGCGAGATCACCTCTGCCCAGCAGCGAGAGCTCGCCGACCTCAACGTCACCATCGAGGAGGGGCTCTCGATCAGCGGGGTCCAGCTCGCCAAGTCGATGGGCGCCGGCCCGACGCTGGTCCGCCGGTTCACCGAGTCCTCGGCGCGCCTGATCGACCTCGAGCTGCGCTCGTCACTGGCCGGGCGCTGGCGGATGGCGTCGATGAGCGTGCTGTTCGCCGCGATCCCCGCGGTCATCTACCTCAGCGCCGGACTCCCCATGACGCGCGGCACGATGACGATCGGCACCCTGATCGCGTTCACCGCGCTCCAGGGCGCGCTGTTCCGGCCGCTGATGGGGCTGCTCAACACCGGCGTCCAGGTGGTCAGCTCGCTCGCGCTCTTCCAGCGCGTCTTCGAGTACCTCGACCTGCCCGTGGACATCGACGAGCCCACCGATCCCGTCGATCTCGACCCCGCCTCGATCAGGGGCGACGTCCGCTTCGAGCGCGTGGGCTTCTCGTACGCCGACGCGGAGGTCCCGGCACTCGTAGACGTCGACCTCGACGTACCGGCCGGCACCACGCTGGCCCTGGTCGGCGAGACCGGCTCCGGCAAGACCACGCTCGGCTCGCTGGTCGCCCGGCTCCACGACCCGACCTCGGGTGAGGTGACGATCGACGGCATCGACGTACGCCGGATCCGGCTGGCCGACCTCGCCGAGATCGTGGGCATCGTGAGCCAGGAGACCTACCTGCTGCACACCACCGTGCGGGAGAACCTGCGCTATGCCCGTCCGGACGCGACCGACGCCGAGCTGGTGGCGGCCGCCCGCGCCGCCCGCATCCACGACCTGATCGCGTCGCTGCCCGACGGCTACGACACCGTGGTCGGCTCGCGCGGCCACCGGTTCTCCGGGGGCGAGAAGCAGCGCATCGCGATCGCCCGGACCCTGCTGCGCAACCCGCGGATCCTGGTCCTGGACGAGGCGACGAGCGCGCTGGACACCGAGACCGAGCGCGCCGTGCAGGCGGCCTTCGACACCCTGTCCGAGGGCCGCACCACGATCACGATCGCGCACCGGCTCTCGACGGTCCGCGACGCCGACCAGATCGTCGTCCTCGACCGCGGCCGGATCGTCGAGCGCGGCACCCACGAGACGCTGCTCGAGGAAGAGGGGCGGTACGCCGCCCTGGCCGCCTGAGCTACAGCTCGGCCAGCTTGGGCACGACCCGCTCGCAGACCGCGGTCGTCCAGGCGACCGGGTCGTCGCCGCCCGGCATCATCGTGACCATCGAGATCCCGAGCCCGGCGAAGGGCGCCATCGACGCCACGAACCCGTCGGGATCCTGGGTCGGGTCGCCCTGGGCGATCATCGTCTTCTCGATCGAGTCGTAGTCGCGGCCGGCGTCGTCGCAGTGGCCCCTGAGCACGTCGAGCTTGTGCCGGACCTCGTCAGGAGCGCCGCCGAAGATGTTGCAGGCGTCGGCGTACTGCGCCACGAACCGGAGCGTCTTCTTCTCCCCGCTCCCGCCGATCATGATCGGCGGCGGCGTCTGCACGGGCGGCGGCACGAGGACCGGCTCCGCGAGCTGGTAGTGCTTGCCGGCGTACGGCGTCGGGTCGGCCGCCCACATCTGGCGGACGATCTGCAGGGTCTCCTCGAGCCGCTCGAACCGCTCGCTCGTCGACGGGAACGGCACGCCGAGGCCGGCGTGCTCGCGTTCGTACCACGCCGCACCGATCCCGAGCATCGCCCGCCCGTGCGAGAGCACGTCGAGGGTGGTGACGATCTTGGCGAGCAGTCCGGGGTGGCGGTAGGTGACGCCGGTGACCAGCAGGCTCAGTCGCAGCCGTTCGGTGACGCCGGCGAGATAGCCGAGCGTCGTGTAGCCCTCGAGCATCGGCTCCGGCGGGCCGCCGAGGGCCTCCATCTGGAACCAGTGGTCCATCACCGTGAACTGCGCGACGCCGCCCTGGTCCGCGACCCGCGCGGTCTCGGTCAGCCGGTCGGCGAGCCGGTGCTCCCAGTCGGGGTGGGTGAAGTTCGCGTAGTGCACGCCCAGCTGCATGCTTCCGAGACTAGCCACGGGTACTGCACTGCCATGAGCCACCGTCCCCTGCCCGAGCACACCCGCCCCGAAGGTGTCACCGACGCCACCGTCGAGGCCCTCGGCAAGCTCTCCGAGGCGCTGGAGGCGGTCGAGGTGTGCCGCGGCCACCTCTACGCTTTCCACCGCCGCTCGGGCACCGCCGACCTCACCCTCGGCGAGGCCGTCGGCCTCCTGCGCAAGGCCGGGCATGAGGAGCTGGCGGACAGGATCGACACCGAGCTGGTCGGCCGCAACGTCATCCAGGGCCGTTGGACGTTCCAGATCGTCGAGGAGTACGACGACACGTACTACTCACTCTTCAAGGAGCTCGACCGCGAGGCCCGCGAGCAGCTCGTCGACGGCAGGCGCCACCTCTACGAGGCCGAGATGAAGGAGCGCGAGCGCACCCCCGGCGACCCGCACCACACCGCCGTACCCGACGACTCCGGGCCGCAGGGCAGCCAGGCGGCGGGATAGTCCCAGACGTTCCGGTCGTCAGTCCGGCGTGTCGGCTGCCGGAACGTCAGGGACTATCCCGCCAGCGTCCAGTTCAGCGGTCGGCGTAGGTGACCCGGAAGCACGGTCGCCGCAGAGCCCAGGGCTGAGTTGAGCTGGGGCTGGGTGAGGAACAGCGCGGTCGAGAGGTCGGCGCCGGAGAGGTCGGTGTCGCGGAGGTCGGCGCCGAGCAGGTCGGTGCGGTCGAGGACGGCGTCCCGCAGGTCGGCGGCGATCAGCACCGCGCCGCGCAGGTCGGCGGCGGCCAGGTCGTGGGCCCGCAGGTCCTGGCCGACAAGGTCGTGCCCGACGTACGACGGCCCGTCGCCGCGGACCGTACGGCTGACTGCGCGCAGGGCCTCGCCGACCAGCACGGCCAGTCGGTCGAGGTCGGTGTCGAGGATGTCGGCGGGCCGGCCCTCGGTGTGTCCGGAGACGAGCGCCCGCAACCGGGTCACCTCCGGGCCGGGCTCGAGGTCAGCGGCCTGGTCGAGCAGCACCAGCATCTCGTGCAGCCGCTGGACCACCGCGAAGACGGCGAACATCTCGGCGCCGCCGTCGGGGCTGCCCCGCCACGTCGCTCCGGCGTACACGACCTGGGTGACGTGCTGCCCCGCGCCGAAGCACTCGTAGGAGATGCAGCCGCCCATGCCCGCCTCGCGCAGCGAGGCGTGGATCGAGCACCGGTAGGACCCGTCCAGGTGGCGGCACGGCTCGCCGGCGTCCTTGGCGAACGCGAAGCCGTGCGAGGGCCGGAACGGCAGCGCGACGCAGCACAGGCCGACGCACTGCGCGCAGTCCGGCTCGAAAGTGGTCATCGACACATGGATACCGTGAAGACATGGGCCTTGCGACCACCCCACGCCAACTCAACGACGGCACCACGATCCCGCCGATCGGCTTCGGCACCGCCGGACTCCGCGGTGCGGACGCGGTCGAGGCCGTGACCCACGCCCTCGAGAACGGCTACCGGCTGATCGACACGGCCGTGAACTACGGCAACGAGGTCGAGGTCGGCGAGGCGATCCGCCGCTCCGGCGTGCCGCGGGACGAGATCGTGTTGACCAGCAAGATCCCCGGTCGGCACCACGCCTACGACGAGGCGATCGCCAGCACCCGCGAGTCACTGGAGCGGCTGGGGCTGGAGCGGATCGACGTACACGTCATCCACTGGCCGAACCCCGCCCAGCAGAAGTACCACGAGACCTGGCGGGCGCTCGTCCAGCTGCGGGACGACGGGCTGGTCCGGTCGCCGGGCGTCTCCAACTTCACCCGGGAGCACCTGGCCAGGGTCATCGAGGACAGCGGCGTCACTCCGGTGCTGAACCAGATCGAGCTGCACCCCTACTTCCCGCAGCCGGAGATGCGCGCTGCCGACGCGGAGCTGGGCGTGCTCACCGAGTCGTGGAGCCCGATGGGCAAGCGACAGGCACCATTCGCCGAGCCGGTGGTCAAGGCGGCCGCCCAGGCGCACGGTGTCACGCCGGGCCAGGTCGTGCTGCGCTGGCAGCTCCAGCTCGGCACCCTGCCGATCCCGAAGTCCGCCACGCCGGCGCGGCAGCGCGAGAACCTCGACCTCGACGGCTTCGAGCTGACCGACGGCGAGGTCGCCGCGATCACGGGGCTCGCCAGGCCGGACGGCCGGCTCTTCGGCGGGGACCCCGACACCCACGAGGAGTTCTGAGCAGACCGTGCCGACCGCGCCCACCACGCCGTACCTGCGCGTCGACCTGGACCGGCTGCGCCGCAACGTACGCCGCACCGCGGAGTGGGCGACGACGAACCGGGTGGCGCTGCGTCCGCACGTGAAGACCCACAAGTCGCCCGAGATCGGCCGGCTCCAGCTCGGCCAGGGTGCGGTCGGCCTCACCGTGGCCACGCTCGGCGAGGCGGAGGTCTTCTCCCAGCACGGCTGCACGGACCTGTTCGTCGCCTACCCGGTGCACGTCGACGAACGGGCCACCGACCGGCTCCGCGGCCTCACCGAGCGCGGCCGGGTCGCGATCGGCGTGGACTCGGTCGAGGGTGCGGCGCGGGCCGGACGGCTCCTCGCGCCGTACGGCGTCGAGGTGGTGGTCGAGGTCGACTGCGGACAGCACCGCACCGGCTGCCCGCCCGAGGAGGCGGGCTCGGTGGCGGTCGCCGCCGCGCGGGCCGGGCTCACGGTGCGCGGAGTCTTCACCTTCCCGGGACACAGCTATGCACCGGACGGGATGGTGACCGCGGCAGCCGACGAGGCCCGGGCCCTGACCACGGCACGCGCGGCGCTCGAGCGCGAGGGGCTCGAGGTGTCCGTGGTCAGCGGCGGCTCGACGCCGAGCCTCGCCCACCTCGACATCGGCGTGGTCACCGAGGCCCGTCCGGGTGTCTACGTCTTCGGGGACGCCCAGCAGTGGGAGCTCGGGACCATGCCACCGGAAGCCATCGCGCTGACCTGCCGAGCCACTGTGGTGAGCCATGCCGGGGGCCGCGCGGTGCTGGACGCCGGCAGCAAGGCGCTCGCGGCCGACCGCGCGGCGTACAGCACCGGCTCCGGCCGGCTGATGGACCACCCGGAGGCGCGGATCGTCCACCTCTCGGAGCACCACGCCGTCGTCGACCTCGCCGGTGCACCACTCCCCCCGGTCGGCAGCCAGCTCGACGTGGTCCCGAACCACTGCTGCGCCGCGGTCAACCTCGCCGACGATCTCTGGGTCGAGGAGCACGACGTCCTGCGGCCCTGGCCGGTCGCAGCCCGAGGCCGGAACGGATAGGTCCGCCCCCTACCATCGAGCGCATGTCGAAGCGCCTCATCCCCGTGCTCGTGCTGCTCGCGACCGCTGCCCTGGCGGGCTGTGGCAACGACAACAACGGGAACGACACCGCGAAGGACTCCACCGCGAGCAGCGCCGCGGGCGGCGGTACGCCGAAGGGCAGCGCGGCCCCGGCCGACGTCACCTGCGACTACCCGGCCGACAGCCAGATCCCCGCCGCCAAGCAGGTCGACCCGCCTCCGGGCAAGCCCACCGTCGGTGGTGACGTCCCGGCGACCCTGGCGACCAGCCTCGGCGACCTCAAGATCAGCCTCGACGCGGCGAACGCCCCCTGCACGGTGAACTCCTTCGTCTCGCTGGCCACTCAGGGCTACTTCGACGCCAGCCCGTGCCACCGGCTCACGACCCTCGATGAGAGTGGTATCGCCGTGCTGCAGTGCGGCGACCCGAGCGGCACCGGATCCGGCGGGCCGGGCTACACCTACGCCGACGAGACCAAGGGTGACGAGCAGTACGGACCCGGCGTACTCGCGATGGCCAACCGCGGCCCCGACACCAACGGCTCGCAGTTCTTCATCGTCTACGACGACTCGCCGCTGCCGCCGGACTACACGGTCTTCGGCACCATCGACTCCGCCTCGCTCCAGCCGATCACGGACCTGGCCGCCAAGGGCACCGTTCCCGGCGCCGGGGGCATGACCGCCCCCACCGAGAAGGTCACGATCAACTCGATCAGCTGGGGCTGAGCGGGAAGGTCACTCCGCTGAGCCGCTCGGACTCCAGCCACAGCTCCTTGGCGAGGTCGGGGTCGAGGGCGCGCTGACTGCGGCCGACACCGGTCGGCCAGCCGTTCATCTCCCGGAGCCGGTGCGGTCCGACGTAGGTGTTCCCGGGGACGTCCATCGTGGCTGCGTAGAGCGTCGGCAGCGCGCCCTGCCAGGCGGACATCCCGACCAGCTTGATCCCGTGCTTGCCGATGAACGTCTTGATCGGGCTGCCGGTGGAGCCGGTGATGCCGGTCGCGGTCGAGCCGGGGTGGGCCCCGGTGACCCGCAGGGTCGAGCCGGCCGCCGTGAGCCGGCGCTGCAGCTCGGCCATGAAGAGCAGGTTCGCCAGCTTCGAGTCGGCGTACGCCGAGTAGGGGCGGTAGCTCCGCTTCTTCCACGCCAGGTCCTGCAGGTCGAGGCGGCCGTGCCGGTGCGAGGGCGAGCCGACCACGACCACCCGGTCGCCGAGCCGGGGCAGCAGCAGGTTGGTGAGCGCGAAGTGGCCGAGGTGGTTGGTGGCGAGGTGCAGCTCCACACCATCGGGTGACGTGCTCAGCGGCAGCGCCAGCGCTCCCGCGTTGTTGACGAGTACGTCGACCGGGCCGACCTGCTCGGCGAACGCCCGCACCGACGACAGGTCGGCCACGTCCAGCAGCCCGACCTCGACGTCGCCCTGCATCTGGTCGGCGGCCGCCCTGCCGCGGTCGAGGTTCCGCACCGCGAGCACCACGTGGGCCCCACGCTCGGCGAGCACCTTGGCGGTCTCGAGGCCGATGCCGCCGCTGGCACCGGTCACGACGAACCGGCGGCCGTCCTGGCGCGGGACGTCTCGCCAGCGCTCGGTGGTCACGCTGTTCCGGGGTCCGCGCGACGTGGAGTGGAGAGTGGGCCCTCGACGTACGCGACCGGCTCGCCGAGCGTCACCGTCCGGCCGACCGTGCAGAGCCGGTCCTGGATCTGCTGGAGGGTGCGCGGCACGATCTCGCGGGCGGCGTCGCCGCCCTCGCCCGCGGGGAAGGTGACGTCGAAGGTCACCTTCAGCTGGACCAGGTGCGAGCCGTCCTCGTCACGGACCTTGTGACCCTCGGCTCGGGCCTCGAACGTCTCGAACGGCGCCCGCTTGCCGGCGATGTAGTCGAGGTCGGCGGCGCCGCAGCCGGCCAGCGCCGCCAGGAACAGCTCGACGGGAGTGAGGTCGGGGTCGTCGCCGGGGCCGATGGAGACGCCGCCGCCGCGGGCGTTGGTCGCCTTCCAGCGGTGCTCGCCGATCTGGTGGAGGTCGATGCTGCGATGGGTCTCGGGTCCGAGCTCGGCTGCCATGGAGCCAGCCTGCCACCACCCAAATGCCCGGAGCGACACGCCCGGGCCCTTGAAAGGACGCGGGTCTTCGACTTGCGTGGGTGGTGCGGGACCCTTCCCCCGCAAACACGACGGACCCCGAGCCTCGGGCTCGGGGTCCGTCGCTGGACGGTCGCCCGCGGGGTGGGCTCGCGTCCGACCGCCGGCCCGCTGGGGGGTTGCGGGCTTGGCGGTGGTCTCAGCGCGGCGTGGGGCTGCGGCCGAGGATCAGTGCTTGCGGTCCTCGAGGGCGCGGCGCATACGCCGCTCCAGCCGGGTGAGCCCACTGGTCCGCAGCGAGGCTCGATGAGGACCCCGGTCGGCACGTCCCTCGTCGACGAGACGGGACAGGTACAGCTGCGCGGACATGGTTGCTCTCACTCCTTGCGCCTCGGATACGAGGCCATCGATGTAACTGGTAGATCGCACTTGCGACTCTTACAGAGTACTCGCGGCTAGAGGCGGCCATCAAGCCGGCGCAGGGTGATGTCGGCCACCACCCGGGGCATCCGGACAGGGCCGTCAGGCGACCCGCGAAGCGGGCGGTGGCTGCCAGGCAGGTGCCAGGCCCGCGGCGTGAGTCCCGGGCCTAGTCTGGGGTGGTGCCCAGCCCTTACGCCTCCCTCCAGCGCACCGAGGCGCAGTCCCGCCGCGACCTGCTCGACCTCACGTCGTACGACGTCGCGCTGGACCTCGCCTCCGACGACGCCACCTTCGGGTCGGTGACCACGCTGAGGTTCAACAGCCGGTCGGGCACGACGTTCCTCGACCTCAAGCCGATCAGCGTCAGCACGATCGCCCTGGACGGCCGGCCGCTCGACGTCGACCTCCTCGAGCGCGGCCGGTTCCCTCTGGAGCTGAGCGAGGGCGACCACGAGCTGGTGGTCGAGGCGACCATGCCGTTCCGCAACGACGGCGAGGGGCTGCACCGCAGCGTCGACCCCGCGGACGGCAAGCAGTACGTCTACGGCATGTCCTTCATGGACGCCGCGCCGACGATCTTCGCCTGCTTCGACCAACCCGACCTCAAGTCGCCCTACACCTTCCACGTCCGTGCCCCCGAGGCCTGGGTGGTGATCGGCAACGCGCCCGGTCAGCAGGTCGAGAAGGGCGTCTGGGAGTTCGAGCAGAGCCAGCCGCTGTCGACGTACTTCGTCACCATCGTGGCCGGTCCCTACCACGTGCTCCGCGACGAGCACGACGGCATCCCGCTCGGCCTCAGCGCCCGAGCCAGCATCGCGGCCGACCTCGACAAGGACGCCGACGAGCTGTTCACCCTAACCAGACAGAGCTTCGACGAGCTGCACCGGCTCTTCGGCATCCGCTACCCGTTCGGCGACTACCACCAGGCGTTCGTGCCCGAGTTCAACGCCGGAGCGATGGAGAACCCCGGCTGTGTCACGTTCCGCGACCCGCTCATCTTCACCAGCCGGGTGACTCGGGGCATCCGCATCGCCCGCGCCAGCACGCTCGCGCACGAGATGGCGCACCAGTGGTTCGGCAACCTCGTCACCCCGACCTGGTGGGACGACCTGTGGCTGAACGAGTCGTTCGCCGAGTACCTCGGCAACCGGGTCACCGCCGACGTCACCGACTACGCCGACGTGTGGGTCGACGACTCCTACGCGCGACGCCAGTGGGGACTGGTCGCCGACCAGCGGCCGAGCACCCATCCGGTGGCCGGCAACGGCGCAGTCGACGCGAGAGCCGCGCTGCAGGACTTCGACGGCATCTCCTACGCCAAGTGCTGCGCGATCCTGCGCCAGCTCAACGCCACCGTGGGCGACGAGGTGTTCTTCAAGGGCACCATCGACCACTTCGAGCAGCACCGCTTCGGCAACGCCACGATGCACGATCTGTTCGCGAGCTGGGAGCGCGCCGGCGCCGGCGACCTGTCGAGCTTCACCGACAACTGGCTGCGCACCGCCGGCCCCGACCTGATCGAGCTCGACCGCGCCGCGGGCCTGGTCCGTCGTACGCCGCCCGCGGACCACCCCGCCGATCGGCCGCACCGGATCCGCGCGGCCGTCGCGGCGGAGGACGGCACCTGGACGGACCACGTGCTGGACCTCGATGAGCCGGAGACGCCGTTCGACGCCGGCGACCGGCCGGTGCTGCTCGACCCGTACAACGACACCTGGGCCCTGCTCATCCCCGACAAGCTGACCATGGACGCGCTCGAGAGCCTGCTCCCCCAGATCACCGATCCAGAGCTCCGGGCCGGGCTCTGGAGCAACATCCGCAGTGCCCTGCACAACGCCGCCGTCGACCCGGTCGACGTGCTCGAGGTCGCGGTGCGGAGCCTGCCCATCGAGGACACCGAGGACACGCCCCGCCGCACGATGGCCTGGGTGTACCGGTGGGTCGTCCCGCTGCAGCCCGACCCGGCGTCCGCGCTGGCCCAGCTGCACACCGCAGCGCGCGCCAAGGCCGACGCGGCCGCGCCCACCTCCGAGGAGCAGCTGTCGGCGTTCCGGGCCGTGATCGCCACCGCGTCCGACCCGGCCCTCCTGGCGTCATGGCTGGCCGGGGAGCAGCTGCCCGAGGGTGTCCCGCTCGACCTCGACCTGCGCTGGCGGGTGCTGGTGCAGCTCGCGACCCTCGGCGCCGTCGACCTGGCCGAGCTCGACCGGCAGCTCGAGGCCGAGCCCACGGGGGTGGCCCGGGTGCGTCACGCCGGGGCGCACGCCTCCCTCCCCGACGCCGACGCGAAGGCCTGGGCCTGGGGCTGCTTCACCGGCGAGACGAAGCTGCCCAACTACGAGCTGGAGGCGGTCGGCTGGGGGTTCTGGCGCGGCGGGCAGGAGGAGCTGTCCGGCCCGTACGTCGAGCGCTACTTCGCCGACCTGCCCGACACCGTCAAGGTGCGCAGTGGCTGGGTGCTGGCCGAGTCGGTCGAGGACTTCTTCCCACGGACCTCGCTGACCCGCGACACCCTCGCCCGGGCCGAGGCGCTCATCGCCGACCCCGAGCTCGACCTGTCCATTCGCCGCCGGCTCGTCGACGAGA
>JAWWPK010000280.1:0-3881 GCA_033854925.1 Nocardioidaceae bacterium
ATGCCGAGGGTCGGGACGCCTTCGGAGACGGCGTCGCGGATCAGCTCCTTGACCGGACCGATCCACTCTAAGACCTCGTCGTCATGGGCGCCCATCGCGCCGCCCATGACCAGCAGGCCGGCGTACCCGTCCAGCGTGGGCACCGCGCCGGCGTCGTACGGGTGGACGACGTCGAGCGCGCAGCCGGCCTCCTCCAGCCAGTCGCCGAACAGGTGCGGCGGGTCGTCGACCTCGGGCTGTACGACGAGGATGCGGGGGTTCATGCCTGCACCTCGTCGGGGAGCAGGGCGAGGAAGAGCAGGCCGAGTCCCAGCAGCGGGAGCAGGAACGCCAGCCAGGTGCCGGCCAGTCCCACGCCGGACAACAGGCACAGCACGCCGGTCACGACGGTGGCGATCTTGGCGGGTCGCCCGGCGTCGGTGAGCAGCTTGAACGCGGAGCCGCCGGCCCCGAGCAGCAGCCCCGCGACGACCATCGCGAACACACCGGCGGCCCGGTGGTCGCCGTTCGCCAGGATGAAGGCCGCCAGGACCGCGGTGAGCACGGCGACCGCGATCACGATGCCGAGCACCATGCGCAGCCGGTTGACCCGGTCAGGGCTGTAGACGGCCACCGACTAGATGACCGGAAGCATGCGGTCCCGCTCGAAGGCGGAGACCTGGCCGCGGTACTCGTCCCACTCGGCGCGCTTGTTGCGGAGGAAGAAGTCGAAGACGTGCTCGCCGAGGGTCTCGGCCAGCAGCTCGGAGCGCTCGGCGATCTCGATCGCCTCGTTGAGGCTCTTGGGCAGCGGCTCGATGCCCAGGGCGGTGCGCTCCCGCTCGGTGAGCGACCACACGTCGTCCTCGGCCTCGCGAGGCAGCTCGAGGCCCTGCTCGATGCCCTTCATGCCGGCCGCGAGGGTCACCGCGAACGCGAGGTAGGGGTTGCAGGCCGCGTCGACGGTGCGCAGCTCGATGCGCGTGGACTGGCCCTTGAGGGGCTTGTACATCGGCACGCGGATCATCGCGCTGCGGTTGTTGTGGCCCCAGCAGACGTACGACGGGGCCTCGCCGCCGAGCATCATCCGCTTGTAGCTGTTGACCCACTGGTTGGTGACGACGCTGATCTCCTGCGCGTGCGCGAGGATTCCGGCGATGAACTGCCGGCCGACCTTGGACAGCTGGTACTCGGAGCCGGCCTCGTAGAAGACGTTCTGGTCGCCCTCGAAGAGGCTGACGTGGGTGTGCATGCCCGAGCCCGGGTGGCTGGTGAACGGCTGGGGCATGAACGTCGCCCAGATGCCCTGGCTGAGCGCCACCTCCCGGATCACGGTGCGGAAGGTCATGATGTTGTCCGCGGTGCTCAGCGCGTCGGCGTACCGCAGGTCGATCTCCTGCTGGCCCGGGCCACCCTCGTGGTGGCTGAACTCCACCGAGATGCCCATCGCCTCGAGCATCGTGATCGCCTCGCGGCGGAAGTCCGAGCCCTTGGACTGGGCGGTGTGGTCGAAGAAGCCGCTGCGGTCGACCGGCACCGGCTCGACGCCGTCGACCGGCACGTCCTTGAACAGGTAGAACTCGATCTCGGGGTGGGTGTAGAAGGTGAACCCCTTGTCGGCGGCCGTCGCCAGGATGCGCTTGAGGACGAACCGCGGGTCGGCGTACGACGGGGAGCCGTCAGGCATCACGATGTCGCAGAACATCCGCGCCGTGGTCGGCCCTTCTCCACGCCACGGCAGGATCTGGAACGTCGCCGGGTCGGGCTTGGCGAGCATGTCGGACTCGTAGACCCGCGCGAACCCCTCGATCGCGGACCCGTCGAACCCGATCCCCTCCGCGAACGCCCCCTCGAGCTCGGCCGGCGCCACGGCCACGGACTTGAGGAACCCGAGCACGTCGGTGAACCACAGCCGCACGAACCGGACGTCCCGCTCCTCCAGCGCCCGGAGCACGAAGTCTTCCTGCTTGCCCATGTGGCCACCCTATTGGCGACGAAGGGCCAGGACTGCACCACCGCTCATCGAGCCTGTCGCGATGACCGCAGCGGGCACTGGGGACTCACCCGGGCGCGCACGCAGCGGAAGTCTCGACAAGCTCGACCAGCGGATGGTTGCGAGCGCCTACTTCTTGGGGACGTTCTCCAGCTCAGCGAGCCAGGCGGCGGGGTGGGCGTCGGAGGGCATCCGCCAGTCGCCTCGCGGCGACATGGTGCCGCCGGCGCTGACCTTGGGGCCGTTGGGCAGGGCGGAGCGCTTGAACTGGTTGGCGAAGAAGCGGCGGATGAACACCTCCAGCCAGTGCCGGATCGTGGCGAGGTCGTACGACGTACGCCGCTCGTCCGGGAAGTTCGGCGGCCAGTCCCCCTCCGACTCGTCGTGCCAGGCGTGCCAGGCGAGGAACGCGATCTTCGAGGGCCGGTCGCCGAAGCGGAGCACGCGGAAGAGCGAGAAGTCCTGGAGCGAGTAGGGGCCGACGGAGTCCTCGGTGGACTGCGGCAGCTTGTCCTCGCGTGTCGGGATCAGCTCGGGGGTGATCTCCTGCTCGACGATCTCACCGAGGAGCTCGTTGGTCTCGTCGTCGAACTCGCCGTTGCCTGCCACCCAGCGGATCAGGTGCTGGACCAGCGTCTTCGGGACACCGGCGTTGACGTTGTAGTGCGACATCTGGTCGCCGACGCCGTAGGTGCACCACCCGAGCGCCAGCTCGGAGAGGTCGCCGGTGCCCACCACGATGCCGCCGCGGTGGTTCGCGAGCCGGAACAGGTAGTCGTAGCGCATTCCGGCCTGCACGTTCTCGAAGGTGACGTCATAGACCTCCTTGCCCTCGGCGAAGGGATGGTCGATGTCCGTCAGCAGCTGGCGGGCGGCAGCCGTGATGTCGATCTCCTCGAAGGTGACACCGAGTGACTTCGCCAGCCGGGTGGCGTACGACTTCGTGGTCTCGCCGGTCGCGAAGCCCGGCATCGTGAACGCGTGGATGTCCGAGCGCGGGCGCCCGAGCCGGTCCATCGCCTTGGCGGTGACGATCAGCGCCTGCGTCGAGTCGAGGCCGCCGCTGACCCCGATGATCGCCTTGGTCTGGCTGCCCGACGACTGGTCGATCGCGGTGAGCCGCTGCTCGAGCCCGGAGACCTGGATGTTGTAGGCCTCGTAGCAGTCCAGCGCGAGCCGCTCCGGGTCGTCGGGCACGAACGGGAACCGTTCCACGTTCCGGCGCAGCCCGACGTCACCGGTGGGCGCGTCGAGCTCGAACTCGATGGTGCGGAACGCCGCGACCCGCTCGGCGTGGGTACGCCGGTTGTCGTCGTGGGTGCCCTGCCGCAGCCGGTCCTGCCGGAGCCGGCCGAGGTCGATGTCGGCGATGGTGCAGACCGCGCCCTCGGGGAACCGCGGCCCCTCGGCGATCAGCTCGCCGCTCTCGTAGACCATGGTCTGGCCGTCCCAGCTCAGGTCGGTCGTCGACTCCCCCTGCCCGGCGGCCGAGAAGACGTACGCCGCGTTGCAGCGTGCGCTCGCACTGCGGACCAGCAGGCGGCGGTCCTCGGCGCGGGCCACGGTGATCGGGCTGCCCGAGAGGTTGGCGAGCACGGTCGCACCGGCGAGGGACGCCTCCGCGCTCGGCGGGACCGGCACCCACATGTCCTCGCAGATCTCGACGTGCAGCTTGAGGTCGGCGTGGTCGGAGGCGGCGAAGATCAGGTCGGGGCCGCAGGGCACCTCGGCCCCGCACACCACGATGGTGGCGCCGCGACGGTCGTCGCCCGGCGCGAAGTGGCGGCGCTCGTAGAACTCGCGGTAGGTCGGCAGGTACGACTTCACCGCGACTCCGAGGAGCCGACCCTTGTGGATCACCGCCGCGCAGTTGAGCACCCGGGTGCCGTGCACCAGCGGCAGGCCGACC
>JAWWPK010000281.1:0-6019 GCA_033854925.1 Nocardioidaceae bacterium
CGAGACGGCGGTCGTTGATCAAGGCGGCCAGGGTGGCTCCGGGGAGGGTCTCGAGCACGAGGGCGGTTCGCGGCTCGGTGACGACCTCGTAGCCGTGGACCAGGTGGGGGTGGGCGAGCGTCGTGAGCAGCGCGCCCTCGGTGAGCACCCCCTCGCGGACCCGCTCCTCCCCGGCCCGGTCCGGGCGCACCGCCTTGACCACCACCCGGCAGTCCCGCTCGAGACTGGTCACGTCGTAGGTGTCCACCCGGCCGCCGCGGGCCAGGAGCGCCTCGACGCGGTAGCCCGGCAGCACCTCGTCCCCGACCGGTACGACGCCGGGCTCGACGGTCATCGGCATCATCGGCCCGCCCCGACCCGCACCGGCTGGGTGTCGACGCCAGAGTCCTCGAGCGTGATCACGCGATCGACGTACTCCAGCGCCACCGGGTCATGGGTGGCCAGCACGACGGTTCGGCCGGCGCGGTGCTCGGCCACGGCCTCCAGCAGCCGCCGGGACGTCGCCGCGTCCAGCCCGGCGGTGGGCTCGTCGAGGAAGAGCACAGGTGCGTCGCGGAGCAGAGCACGCGCCACCGCGATCCGCTGCCGCTGGCCGCCGGACAGGCTTCGGCCGCGCTGGCCGACCCTGGTGTCGTAGCCGTGCGGGAGCAGCCGGACGAACCCGTCGGCGTCCGCCCGGCGGGCCGCCTCCTCGATCTCGGCGCGGCCTGCCGCGGGTCGCCCGAAGCCGATGTTGTCCGCGATCGTGCCGTCCATCAGGGCGGTCTCCTGCGGCACCAGGGTGACCGCCTCGCGCACCGACCGGGCGGTGAGGTAGCGGAGGTCCTGGCCGTCGATGCGGACGACTCCCTCGGCGGTCTCGACGTGCCGGGTGAGCAGCCGGGCGACCGTGGACTTGCCGGCCCCGCTGGCGCCGACCAGGCCGACCAGCTCTCCCGCTTCGACGCGGAACGACGTGCCGTGCAGGGCGTCCCGGGCGGCACCGGGGTAGCGCACCCGGACGCCGGAGAGCTCGATCGTGCCCCGGACGTTCGCCAGGTCCCGGGCGCCGGGCGCGTCCTGGGGCAGCGGCTCGTCGAGCAGCTCGACCATGCGCTCGACTCCGGCGGTCGCGGAGTAGAGCGCGGGGAGCAGGTTCCCGAGCGTGCGCAGCGGCGAGTAGCACTGCACGAGCAGCGCCAGGAACGCCATCAGCCCACCGAGGGTGAGCCGGTCCGTGGCCAGTGCCCAGGTGCCGAGCGCGATCACGGCCAGGGTGCCGACCAGCTCGGCGAGGTCGGCCAGCGGCAGGAACACCGCCCGGATCCGGGCGCCGACCAGCTCGGCGCCGGCGATGGCGAGGTTCTGCTGGTGGTAGTCCGCGACGGCGTCGGCCTCGCGGTTGTAGGTCTGCACGAGCGCGGCGTTGGACAGCCGCTCCTCGGTGATCGCGCTGAGCGAGCCGGCCCGGCGCCGGCGCTCGCGGGAGACGTCCTTGACCAGCCGCGAGAAGTGAGTGGCCACCCACCACAGCAGCGGGGCGGCGACCATCGAGGCGAGCGCGAGCTGCCACTGCAGCCAGAACAAGGCGCCGGCGTAGATCGCGAGCCGCAGCACCGCGCCGGTGCCGGTGGCGAACTGGCCGATCATGAACGACTCGACCGCGGCGGTGTCCGAGGTGAGCCGCGACATCGTGTCCCCGAGCCGGTTGCGGTCGTGCACGTGGCTCGGGTGCGCGAGCACGTGGCCGAAGACCTTGGTGCGCAGCCCGACGAGGAACTTCTGGGAGATCCACGTGGACAGGTAGCCGTCGATGCCGGAGGTCACCGCGCTGAGCAGGTTCAGCCCGACGTACAGCGCCGCGATCCACGCCAGCGGCCCGAGCGTGGCCGGGACCAGCACGTCGTCGACGAGCTTCTGGAACAGCACGATCTCGAGGACCGCGATCAGCGGTGCCCCGGCCAGGAGCACGACCAGGAGCACCAGCCACCAGCGCAGCGGGCGTACGTCGGGCCAGAACCGGCGGACCACCTGCGGGACCGTCATCGGCGGCGCCTCGCCGACGAACGGCGCTGCGTCCGCGGCCGGGCGGAGCAGGCTCATCAGCTGCCCTGACGTGCGGCGGGGGCGGGCCCGCAGGCCCGCCCCCTCAGCGTCCTTCACGTGGTCGATCTCTGGGTCGATCAGCCGTGGGTCCGGGTCTGGGTCCCGGTCCCGGCGTTGGTGTTGGTGTTCGTGTTGGCGCTGTCGTCCGAGTGGCCGTGGCGACCGCCGTGGCCGTGGCGACCCGTCACGCGGGCCGGCTTGAGCGCCTTGAGGAGATGTGAGCGTGCCATGGTGATTCCTCCGATTTCGTGGATGCCGGTGGTTTCCGGCTCCACGAACGGTGCCTGCGCACCGTGAGGTCATCGTGAGGCAGCCGTGAGAGCACTCTCATTGAAGGTTGTACCAAAGGTCGAAGGCGGTGGCCGGTGGTTGAGGAGGGCGTTCTGCGCCCGTCTCGAAACCCGCAACCTGGAGCGGGAACCCGGCCACCGCTCATCGAGCCTGTCGAGTTGTCCACAGGGTCGGCACCCAGTCCCCGCGGCGGAGGTCTCGACAAGCTCGACCAGCGGTGGGCCAGTTCCGGCGCAGCCTTCAGGTGCGCTGGGCGCCGGGTTGCGTCGCGCTGCATCGATGCGTCGCGCTTCGTGATCGCCGAGTCGGCGCTACGGCCGAGGGGGCGCTACGCGCGTGGGGCAGCAGTACCGCCGACTCGGCTCGGTCCCGAAACGGTGACGAACTCAGAGAGACCCCCTCGCCAGCCTTGCGGCTGGCTCGGGGGTCTCTCTGAGTTCGTGTACTACTTCGTGATCTTGGTGACCCGGCCGGCGCCGACGGTGCGGCCGCCCTCGCGGATGGCGAAGCGCAGGCCCTCCTCCATGGCGATCGGCTGGATCAGCTCGACGGCCATCTCGGTGTTGTCGCCCGGCATGACCATCTCGGTGCCCTCGGGGAGGGTCACCACGCCGGTCACGTCCGTGGTCCGGAAGTAGAACTGCGGGCGGTAGTTGTTGAAGAACGGCGTGTGCCGCCCGCCCTCGTCCTTGCTCAGGATGTAGACCGACGCGTCGAAGTTGGTGTGCGGGGTGGTCGTGCCCGGCTTGATGACGACCATGCCGCGCTCGACGTCCTCGCGCTTGGTGCCGCGAAGCAGCAGACCGACGTTCTCGCCCGCCTGGCCCTCGTCGAGCAGCTTGCGGAACATCTCGACGCCGGTGACGACCGTCTTCTGCGAGGTGTCGCGGATGCCGATGATCTCGACCTCCTCGTTGACCTTCACGATGCCCCGCTCGATGCGGCCGGTGATGACCGTGCCGCGACCGGTGATCGTGAAGACGTCCTCGACGGGCATGAGGAACGGCTTCTCGGTCTCGCGCTCCGGGGTCGGGATGTAGTCATCCACGGCCTGCATGAGCTCGGCGACCGACGCGCCCCACTTCTCGTCGCCGTTGAGCGCCGGGAAGGCGGCCACGCGCACCACGGGGATGTCGTCGCCGGGGAACTCGTAGTCGGAGAGGAGCTCGCGCACCTCCATCTCGACGAGCTCGATGAGCTCCTCGTCGTCGACCATGTCGCACTTGTTGAGCGCGACCACGATCGCCGGGACGCCGACCTGACGAGCGAGCAGCACGTGCTCCTTCGTCTGCGGCATCGGGCCGTCGGTGGCGGCGACCACGAGGATCGCGCCGTCCATCTGGGCCGCGCCGGTGATCATGTTCTTGATGTAGTCCGCGTGACCCGGGCAGTCGACGTGCGCGTAGTGCCGCGCGTCGGTCTGGTACTCGACGTGCGCGATCGAGATCGTGATACCGCGCTGCCGCTCCTCGGGAGCCTTGTCGATCTCGTCGAACGGCGTGAACGGGTTGAGCTCGGGGTGCTTGTCGTGCAGGACCTTGGTGATCGCTGCAGTCAGCGTCGTCTTCCCGTGGTCGATGTGACCGATCGTGCCGATGTTGACGTGCGGCTTGGTCCGCTCGAACTTCGCCTTAGCCACTGTGGGCTCCTCCTGGTGTGGTTTCTACTGACTCGTACTTGTGTGGATGTGGCCGAGGGTCGTACGCCGAACTATTCGCCGCGGACCTTCTTGATGATCTCTTCGGCGATGCCCTGGGGGACCTCGGCGTAAGAGTCGAACTCCATCGAGTACGAAGCCTGACCCGAGGTCTTGGACCTCAGGTCGCCAACGTACCCGAACATCTCGGACAGGGGCACAAGGGCCTCGATGACCATGTCACCGTGACGCTCCTCCTGTGCCTGGATGTGGCCGCGCCGGCTGTTCAGGTCGCCGATGACGGTGCCGAGGAACGTGTCGGGCGTCGTCACCTCCACCTTGAACACCGGCTCCAGCAGGACCGGACGGGCCCTCTTGGCGGCCTCCTTGAAGGCGGCGATGCCGGCGATCTTGAACGCCAGCTCGGACGAGTCGACGTCGTGGTAGCCGCCGTCCTCGAGCGTCATCTTCACGTCGACCATGGGGTAGCCGGCGAGCACGCCGAACTCCATGGCCTCCTGGGCGCCGTGGTCCACCGACGGGATGTACTCGCGGGGGATGCGGCCACCGGACACGTTGTTGACGAACTCGTAGCCGGCACCCGTGTGGGTCTCGGGGTCGATGTTCGGCTCGATCGAGATGACGACCTTCGCGAACTGGCCGGAACCACCGGTCTGCTTCTTGTGGGTGTAGCTGTGGTTCTCGACCTTGTTGCGGATCGTCTCGCGGTAGGCCACCTGCGGCTTGCCGACGGTCGCCTCCACGCGGAACTCGCGCTTCATGCGGTCGACGAGGATCTCCAGGTGGAGCTCACCCATGCCGGCGATGATCGTCTGGCCGGTCTCCTCGTCGGACTTGACGGTGAACGTCGGGTCCTCGTCGGAGAGCCGCTGGATGGCGGTGCCGAGCTTCTCCTGGTCGCCCTTGGTCTTGGGCTCGATCGCGACCTCGATCACCGGGGCCGGGAAGGTCATCGACTCGAGCACGACGGGAGACTGGATGTCACACAGCGTGTGCCCGGTCTTGGTGTCCTTGAGCCCCATCACGGCCACGATCTGGCCGGCGCCGACCGACGCGATCTCCTCACGCTTGTTGGCGTGCATCTGGTAGACCTTGCCGATCCGCTCCTTGCGGCCGGTGACCGAGTTGAGCACGGTCGAGCCCGACTCGAGCTTGCCGGAGTAGACCCGGACGTAGATCAGCTTGCCGAGGTGCGGGTCGGAGGCGATCTTGTAGGCCAGCCCGGCGAACGGCTCGTCGTCGGACGGCTTGCGGGAGATCAGGGTCTCCTCGTCGTTCGGCTTGTGACCGTCGACACTGCCGCCCTTCGCCTCGAGCGGCGACGGGAGGTACTTGACGACCGCGTCGAGCAGGGGCTGCACGCCCTTGTTCTTGAACGCGGTGCCGCACAGCACCGGGTTGAGCTTGTCGGCGATGGTGGCGCGCCGGATGGCCGCCTCGAGCTCCTCGACCGAAAACTCGCCCTCCTCGAGGTACTTCTCCATGACGGCGTCGTCTGCCTCGGCCAGCGTCTCGAGGAACTTCTCGCGGTACTCGGCGACCTGCTCGGCCATGTCCGCGGGAATCTCCTCGACCTCGTAGTCGTCGCCGATCGTGGTCTCGCCACGCCAGGTGAGGGCGCGCATGCCGACCAGGTCGACGACACCGAGGAAGTCGTGCTCCGCGCCGATGGGCAGCTGCAGGACGAGCGGGGTGGAGTTAAGCCGGTCGACCATCATCTCCACGCAGTGGAAGAAGTCGGCGCCGGTGCGGTCGAGCTTGTTGACGAAGCACATGCGCGGCACGGCGTACTTGTTGGCCTGGCGCCACACGGTCATCGTCTGCGGCTCGACGCCGGCAACACCGTCGAACACCGCGACCGCGCCGTCCAGGACGCGCAGCGAGCGCTCGACCTCGGCGGTGAAGTCGACGTGGCCCGGGGTGTCGATGATGTTGATCTGGTGGTCCTTCCACCAGCAGGTCGTCGCGGCGGACGTGATCGTGATG
>JAWWPK010000282.1:0-3566 GCA_033854925.1 Nocardioidaceae bacterium
CGGACTCGAGGATCAGCACGCCGGCGCCCTCACCGAGCACGAACCCGTCGCGCCCGGTGTCCCACGGACGGGAGACCGTCGTCGGGTCCCCGTCGTTCTTGGAGAGCGCCATCATGTTGGCGAACGCCGCGATGTTGAGCGGGTGGATCGCCGCCTCGGTGCCACCGGCGACGACGACGTCGGCGCGGCCGAGCCGGATCTGGTCGACCGCCAGCGAGATCGCCTCGTTGCCGGAGGCGCAGGCCGAGACCGGGGTGTTGACCGCGGCCCGCGCGCCGACGTAGAGGCTGACGTTCGCCGCCGATGCGTTGGGCATCAGCATCGGTACGGCGAGCGGCGAGACCCGGCGGGGCCCCTTCTCCTTCAGCGCGTTGTAGTTGTCGAGCAGGGTGATCACGCCGCCGATGCCCGTGGCCATCGCGACCCCGAGCCGGTCGTGGTCGAGGTCGTCGCCGGCCTCGGCCAGACCGGAGTCGGCCCACGCCTCCATGGTCGCGACCATCGCGAACTGAGCGTTCCGGTCGAGCCGGCGGGCCTTGACCCGCTCGAGGACCTCGGTCGGCTCGACCGCGGCGATGCCGGCGATCTTGACCGGCAGCTCCTCGGCCCAGTCGGCCTCGATGGGCCGGACGCCGGAGCGCCCATGGACCAGGGCGTCCCAGGTGCTGGCGACGTCGCCACCGACGGGGTTGGTGGTCCCCATTCCGGTGACGACGACTCGGGTGCGACTCATTGCTGCTCGCTCTCGTGCTGGGTGCGGGGTGGTGGTGGCGGATCAGCGCCGGTTGTCAGCCTTGGGCGCGCTCGATGAACGCGACCGCGTCACCGACCGTCTTGAGGTTCTTCACCTCGTCGTCGGGGATCGAGACGCCGAACTTCTCCTCGGCGGCCACGACGACCTCGACCATGGACAGGGAGTCGACGTCGAGGTCGTCGACGAAGGACTTGTCGAGCTGGACGTCATCGGCATCGATGCCGGCGACCTCGTTGACGATCTCGGCGAGGTCGGAGCGGATCTCCTCAGTGGTTGCCATCTGGCGTGTCTCTTTCTCTCTACTGGGTGGTTTCCCGGGTCGGGTCTGGGTGGTGGTGGGTCAGGGCAGGACGACGACCTGGGCGGCGTAGGCCAGCCCGGCGCCGAAAGCGATCAGCAGGGCGGTGTCGCCGGACTTGGCGTCACCCTCGGCGTACATCCGGTCGAGCGCGAGCGGGATCGAGGCCGCGGAGGTGTTGCCCTGCTCGGCGATGTCGCGGGCGATCTTGACGGTCCCGGGCAGCTTCATCGACCGGGCCATCGCGTCGGTGATCCGCATGTTGGCCTGGTGCGGCACGAAGCAGTCGAGCTGGTCGGCCGTGATCCCGGCGCGGTCGAGCGCCTGCTGGCCGACCTTGGCCATCACGAACGACGCCCAGCGGAAGACCGGGTTGCCCTGCATCACCAGGTGCGGCATGGCCGGGTGCTCGGAGGCGATGACGTCACGCCAGTCCTCCTTCTGCCGGATGAGGTCGAACTGCTCGCCGTCGGAGCCCCACACCACGGGACCGATGCCGGGGCTCTCACTGGGGCCCACGACGGCCGCTCCCGCGCCGTCGGCGAAGATGAACGCCGTCCCCCGGTCACCGACGTCGGTGAGGTCGGAGAGGCGCTCGACACCGATCACCAGCACGTAGCCGGCGCTGCCGCCGCGCACCATGTCCGCGCCCAGCGCGACGCCGTGGCAGAAGCCGGCGCAGGCGGCCGAGATGTCGAACGCCGCGGCCTGGTCGGTGCCGAGCTCGTGGGCGATCGCGGTCGCGATGGCCGGGGTCTGGAACATGTGACTGACCGTCGCCACGATCACGCAGTCGATCTGCCGCGCGTCGACGCCGGCCCGCTCCAGCGCCTGTCGCGCGGCGGCGACGGACATGACCTGGACCGTCTCCTCCGGGGTGGCCCAGCGGCGCTGCTTGATGCCTGAGCGCTGCTGGATCCACTCGTCGCTCGAGTCGATCGCCTCGATGACCTCGCTGTTGGGGATCACCCGCGACGGCCGGTAGGCGCCGATGCCGTGGATGCGGGCGTGCGCGGCGCCAGTGGTGCCTTCGATGGCTTTCATGCCGCGCCTCCCTCGGGGTGCAGCCGGAGCAGGGGCTGGCCGGGTGAGACCAGGTCGCCGTCCTCGACCAGCCACTCGACGATCTGGCCGCCGTGGGCCGCCGTGACGCCGATCCGGTCGCGGAGGCTGGCCACCTCGCCGATCGGCGACCCGGAGGGCAGGACGTCGGCGTCCGCGGCCTCCGGCGCGATGTGGAATGTGCCCTTGGCGGGGGAGACGACCATCCGCCAGGTCGGCGAGCTGTCGATCTCGGCGAACTCACCGTGCTTGTCGCAGAACGCGCGGGCCTGGTCGAGCAGCTCGGGGCCCTTGTACGCGAACGTCTCGACGCCCTTCAGCGCGCGCTTGGCGATGCCGGTCAGCGTGCCGGCCGGGGGCATCTCGAGGATGCCGGTGACGCCGAGGTCCTCGAAGGTGTCCATGCACAGGTCCCAGCGCACCGGGCTGGCGATCTGGCCGACCAGCCGGCGCAGCACGTCGCGGCCGTCGTGGATGACCTGGCCGTCCCGGTTGGAGACGAATCGGGTGCGCGGATCGTGCGTCGACACCGACCGGGCCAGCGAGCCGAGGTGCGCGACGGCGGGCTCCATGTGCTGGGTGTGGAAGGCGCCGGCCACGCTCAGCGGCATCAGCCGGGCCTTCTCCGGGGGCTCGTCGGCCAGCGCCTGGAGCTGCTCCAGGGTGCCGGCCGCGACCACCTGGCCGGGGCCGTTGTCGTTGGCGGCGGTGAGCCCGTGCTTCTCGATGACGGCGAGGACGTTCTCCCGGTCGCCGCCGAGGATGGCAGTCATGCCGGTGGCGGTCACGGCGGCCGCCGCGGCCATCGCCTTGCCGCGCTCGCGGACCAGCACCATCGCCTGCTCCGCGGTGATCACGCGGGCGCCGGCGGCGGCGGTCAGCTCGCCGACCGAGTGCCCCGCGACCGCGCTCACCTTGCCGAACGCGTCGGTCGGGTGCGGGAAGATCCCGAGCGCGGCGACCAGCCCGGTCGCGACCAGCAGCGGCTGGGCGATGTCGGTGCGCCGGATCTCGTCGGCGTCCGCCTCGGTGCCGTAGTGCACCAGGTCGAGCGAGGCCACGGTCGACAGCCACTCGAAGCGGTTGCGGAACTCGGGGTCCTCGAGCCACGGGGTCAGGAAGCCGGGACTCTGGGCGCCCTGGCCGGGCGCGACGATGACGAGCACGGGCTCCACTCTGCCCGGCGACCGTCCCGACTTCGCATCGGTGGCCCACGAAACTGGCCGGAGCGTCTTTGTAGGGTTCCTACAATTGCGCTACTGCCGAGTCGGCGCTACTGCGCGTCAGTAACGCCGACTCGGCGTTCAGTCGCGGCCGGACTGGCGGCCCAGCACCAGGGCGATCTGCAGCGTGAACGCGTCGCGGGCCTGCCCGGGGGTGTGGCCGGTCAGGTCCGCGTCCTGGCGGAGCCGGTTGCGGACCGTGTTCGGGTGCACGAACAGCGCCCGCGCG
>JAWWPK010000283.1:0-5982 GCA_033854925.1 Nocardioidaceae bacterium
TGACCAAGCGACCGCTCGCGCAACCGGCTGTCGACCTGGACTGCGACCCCGGCCCGTTCGCCCACCGGCCCGGCGGTCTGGGCCGCCCGCTGCAGGTCGGAGGTCACGATCGCCCCGGGCCGGAACGCAGCGATGAGGTCGGCCACCTCGGCCGCCTGGGCCCGTCCGACGTCGTCGAGGGGTGGGTCGGCCTGGCCCTGGAATCTCCGCTCGGCGTTCCATGCGGTGCGCCCATGGCGAAGCACCAACACGCGCCGGGGCAAGCTCAGGCCTTGGCTATGCGGGCAGCGCCGCTTGGGCCGGCGGCACCGACACCGCCGGGCGGGCCATCGTCCGGCGTGAAGTCGATGGTCGGGCAGTCGCGCCACAGCCGCTCGAGCGCGTAGAACTGCCGTTCCTCCTCGTGCTGCACGTGGACGACGATCTCGCCGTAGTCGATCAGCACCCAGCGGCCGTCTCGCTCGCCCTCGCGGCGGATCGGCTTGGCGCCGATCTCCCGCAGCCTGTCCTCGACCTCGTCGACGATCGAGCGGACCTGGCGGTCGTTGGAGGCCGAGGCGAGCAGGAACGCGTCCGTGATCGCGAGCTGCTCGCTGACGTCGAAGGCGATGATCTGCTGCGCCAGCTTGTCGGACGCCGCGCGCGCGGCCTCGACGATGAGCTCGACGGCGTGGTCGGTGGCGGTCACTGTGCTCCAGGGGCTGAGGGGTAGAGGCCGTGCTTCCCGATGTACTGGACCACGCCGTCGGGGACGAGGTACCAGACCGGTTCGCCGCGGCGGGTCCGCTCGCGGCAGTTGGTCGAGGAGATCGACAGCGCGGGGACCTCGACCATCGTGACCTTGTCGGACGGGATCGCGGCCAGCGTCTGCGGGTCCATCTCGTGACCGGGCCGGGTGCAGCCGACGAACTGGTGGGCGAGCTCGAACAGCTCCTGGGCCCGCTGCCAGGTGAAGATCTCGGCCAGCGCGTCGGCGCCGGTGATGAAGTAGAGCTCTGCGTCCGGCATCGCCGCCTGCAGGTCCTTCAGCGTGTCCACGGTGTACGTCGGCCCGGCACGGTCGATGTCCACCCGGGACACGTTGAACCTCGGGTTCGACGCGGTCGCGATCACGGTCATCAGGTAGCGATGCTCGGCCTGGGTGACCACGCGGTCGGACTTCTGCCACGGGTCCCCGGTCGGCACGAAGACGACCTCGTCGAGGTCGAACCACGCCTGCACCTCGGACGCGGCGACCAGGTGGCCGTGGTGGATGGGGTCGAAGGTGCCGCCCATCACCCCGACACGGCGGGTCACGTGGCGACCATGGGGAACGGCGAGGTCAGGAGTGCTCGCGTCCGCCGCCGAAGGCGATCAGTGCCCCCAGGAGCCCCAACAGGATGAGCAGTGCGCTGCCTCCGACGGCGAAGCTGATGCGCTGGTCGGCGACCGCCTGGACGACGACGGCGGTCTGGGCGAGGGTCATGGCGACACCCTACCGAGTGCGGCGCCGGGTCAGCGCACGTGGCAGAGGGCGTCCCCGTCCGCCTCGGCATCGCAGGCGGCACACTCGAGGTGACATGCCCTCACCCGAACCCCTGAGATTCGTCGTCAACCGTCATGACGCGACCACGCTCCACTTCGACCTGCGGCTCGAGGTGGACGGCGTGCTGGCCTCGTGGGCGGTGCCCAAGGGCCCGTCGCTCGACCCGAAGGCCAAGCGGCTCGCCGTACAGGTCGAGGACCACGGCATGGAGCACCTCGACTTCGAGGGACGCTCCGAGAGCGAGGACGGCCGGGTGCAGACCAAGATCGTGTGGGACACCGGGCTCTACCTGCCGGCTGAGCCGCCCGGCCCCGCGCTCGAGCGTGGCCACCTGCGGTTCGTGCTGTCCGGCCACAAGCTCAAGGGCGCGTTCGCGCTGACCCGCACCCGGATGGGCGGCAACGAACGGAACTGGATCCTGGTCAAGATCGACGACGAGTACGCCGACCCGGACCGCGACCCGACTGCCCACGAGAACAAATCCGTGCTGTCCGGCAAGACCAACGAGGATCTCGAGGAGCGTTAGAGCTTCTTGCCGGCCTTGGCCAGCCCCTGCGCGTGGCGGCGGACATCCGCCCACGGGCAGTCGCGGCGCGCCAACCGCCGGCGCACGGACGTGAGGGTGAACTGCGCCGGCTTCACTCTCGAGAGCTCGTCCCACGTGATCGGCGTGGACACCGGTGCGCCCGGCCGGGCCCGGACGGCGTACGCCGGGACCGCGGTCTGTCCGTAGGCGTTGCGTCCGATGTCGACGTAGACCCGGTCGCCGCGCTTGGCCTTGCGCTGCTCGAGGGTGAGGAGGTCGGGCGCCTTTTCGACCAGGACCTCGCCGCACCGCCGTGCGAAGTCGCGCACGTCGTCGAAGCCCACGCTCGGCCGCAAGGGCACCAGCACGTGGTAGCCGCGCGACCCCGTCGTCTTGAGGTACGTCGTGAGCCCCAGCTCGTCCAGCAGCTCGCCGACCATTCGGGTGGCGCGCCGGACCTTGGCCAGGTCACTCAGTCCATCGCTGGCACTGGGGTCGAGGTCGAAGACCAGCTGGTCCGGCTTCTCGAGGTGCTTGCTCGTGCACAGCCAGGTGTGCGGCGTGATGCAGGCCTGCTGTGCGAGGTAGACCAGCGACCTCCGGTCGTCGACCACGACCTGGCGCTGGGTCCCGTCCTCGGTGTGCACCTCGACGGTGTGCACCCAGTCCGGGAAGTGCGAGGGCACCTTCTTCTCGTAAAACGCCATCGCGTCGATGCCGTCCGGGAACCGCTGCATGTTGACGGGGCGCCCGCGCAGGTGGGGCAGCATGACGTCCGCGATCGCGTTGTAGTACGTCGCCAGGTCGAGCTTGGTGACGGCCTTGCTGCCGGGGCCGGCCGGGAAGAGCACCTTGTCCGGCTTGCTGATCTCGACCCGGGCCACCTCGACAGTGCTCACTGCTCCCTCACCACGTCCGCCGCCTTCTTGTCCGTGCGCAGCCCGAGGTAGCGCGGGTGCCGCAGCTGGTTCGCGCTGGTCCACTCCGTGAACGCCACCTGCGCCACCAGCCGGGGCCGGGCCCAGTGCACGGCCTTGCGTGGCAGCGTGCCCCTCGTGCATGGCGACTCGTCCACCTCGAGCTTCGTCAGGCGGGCGTGCAGGTCGCGCAGCACCGACTGCGAGAAGCCGGTGCCGACCTTTCCGGCGTACACCAGGTCGTCGCCGTCGTGGTACGCGAGCAGCAGCGCCCCGAGCGCCACCCGGGAACCCTCGGGGTCGGTCCAGCCGACCACGACGAGCTCCTGGCCCGCCTCGCACTTGAACTTGAGCCACAGGTCGGTCCGGCCGGTGGCGTACGCCGCGTCCGAGCGCTTCGCGATCAGCCCCTCCCAGCCCTTGCGGCAGGCCTCGGCGAAGTAGGCCTCGCCGCCCCGGCGCCGGTGCGGTGTGTAGCGGATCGGCCCCTCGAAGGTGAGCAGCCCGCGCAGCCTCTTCTTGCGGTCCAGCAGCGGGTCGCCTCGGACGTCCCCGCCGTCGGCTCGGAGCACGTCGAAGACGTAGAAGTAGACCGGCACCCCGCTGCGCCGCGCCTTCTCCGCGCTGTTCAGGTGGATCCGCGGCTGCAGCCGGGCGAACGACGTCCGCGACCCCTCGAACGCGACCACCTCGCCGTCGATGACGAAGTCGGTCGAGGCCTGTTCCTCCAGCGCCTCGGCGATCTCGGGAAACGCGACGGTCACGTCGCGGCCCGAGCGTGAGTAGAGCCGCGTCCCGCGGCCGGTCCGCACCGCCAGGCAACGCTGGCCGTCGAGCTTCCGCTCGTAGACCCAGCCGTCCTCCCAGAACCGCTCGTGGCTCAGGGTGGCCAACGCCGGCTGCGGGACATCAGTCACGAGGCGCCGGTACCCGCTACTCGTCGTATCGTCCTCCCGTGACCCAGCCACCCGACGCGACGCAGCCCGTCAACCCCGTGCCACCGGCACCGCCCGGGACCGGCACCCAACCGATGTCGCCGGTGCCGCCTCCACCCCCGGCCCAGGCGACGAGCCGGCCCGCGGACCGGGGTCCGCTCATCAGGGCCGTGCTCGCGGTGTTGGTGTTGGCGCTGACGGTCCTCGCGCTCGCGGTCATGGTCAACGGCCAGCGCGGTTACTCCGACTGGACGACGTGGGCGACCTTCGCGACGGTCGTGGCGGCCGTGCACCTGCTCCCGCTGGTCTGGAAGGCCGAGCCGCGTCGCGTCTGGGACGTCGTCGCGATCGCGACCGGCGGGCTGGTCTTCTACTGGGTGGCGATCGTGCTGCCCTTCATCGGCTACTCCACGAGCTTCGCGCAGACCCTGGCCGTCGCGTGCGCTCTCGCACACCTCTGGCTGCTGCCCGGACGCCGATGAGGCCGCGCACGCTCGTCTGGGTGGGGACGGCTCTCGCCGTCCTCTCGCTGGGGCTGCCCTGGCGCTTCATCGTCGGCACACCGGGCTACCTGACCGCGGGCTACTACACCGACTACTGCGACTACGACGGCTTCTGCTCCAGCACGTACACACCGGGCGTGTTCATCCCCGGCCTGACAGGCGGCAGCTACGCCGGAACGGGCTCGGTGGCCCGGTTCTTCATCGTCGCCGCGGTGGCCCTGGCGCTGGTGGGCGGTGTCTACCTGCGCTCGCGCCGGTCTCTGCGCTGGGCTGCGTACGTGGGAGTGGCCGGCGTCCTGCTCTACGCCGTCTACGGCCTCATGGCCGGCCTGCTCGTCCTGCTTGCAGCTTCCGGGTGCTTCTGGCTCGCGTCACGGGACCTCATACGGACAGGGCAGACGGCTGCTCCGCCCGCATGACGTCACTCGCGCAGATCAACCCTTGCGCTTGTTGACCTCTTCGGTCGCGGCGGGGAGCACGGTCTTCAGGTCGCCGACGACACCGAAGTCGACGAGCTCGAAGATCGGGGCCTCCTCGTCCTTGTTGACCGCGACGATCGTCTTGGAGGTCTGCATCCCGGCGCGGTGCTGGATGGCACCGGAGATGCCTGCCGCGATGTAGAGCTGCGGCGAGACGGTCTTGCCGGTCTGCCCGACCTGGAAGCTGTGCGGGATCCAGCCGGAGTCGACCGCGGCCCGCGAAGCACCGACCGCACCACCCAGCGCGTCGGCGAACTCCTCGATCGGTGTGAAGTCACCGCCGGTGCCACGACCACCTGAGACCACGATCGCGGCCTCGTTGAGGTCGGGGCGTCCGGACGCCTTGCGCGGCTGCGAAGCCACGATCTGGGCACCCTTGGCGGCGTCCGAGACCTCGGCGGTGAACTCCTCGACGCTGCCGGCGCCCTCCGACTCCTCGGGTGCGGCCGAGTTCGGCTTCACCGTGATGATGGGCGTGCCCTTGGTGACCTTGGCGGTGACCGTGTAGCTGCCGGCGAACACGCTCTGCGTGGTGACCGGTCCCTCCTGCACGTCGACCGCGTCGGTGATCAGTCCGGAGTCGAGCCTGATGGCGAGCCGGCCGGCGATCTCCTTGCCCTCGACGTTGGAGGAGATCAGGATCGCCGACGCGGAGGACTTCTCGGCGAGCTGCTGGAGAGCCTCGGCCTTCGGCGCGACGAGGTAGCCCTTGATCTCGGCGTCGTCGACGACGTAGACCTTCTCGGCGCCGGACTTCTTGACCTTCTCGGCCACCTCGGCGCCCTTGCTGCCGTCTCCGATGACGACGGCCGAGGGCTCGCCGAGCCGCTTGGCGATGGTCAGCAGCTCGTAGGTCGGCTTGCGGACCGCTCCGTCGGCGTGGTCGACGAGAACCAGAACTTCAGACATTGATTGACGCTCTCTTCCTGGAGGTCAGATGAACTTCGCTCAGATGAACTTCTTGGACGCGAGGAACTCGGTCAGCGCAGTGGCGCCGGAGCCGTCCTCGTCCTTGACGATCTCGCCCTGGCTGCGCGGCGGGCGCGCGGTGGTGTCCTCGACCTCGGTCCAGGCCACCGACAGCCCGACGTCGCCGG
>JAWWPK010000284.1:0-7497 GCA_033854925.1 Nocardioidaceae bacterium
CGGGACCCCTCGTGTCGCAGGGACGAGTCCAGATGTAGAAGGTTGCTCATAGATAGAAGGTACAACACAAATCATTGGTATCAAACCGTCTTCTGGTTTTTGACGTACTCTTTGCCCATGGCCACGACCAAGGTGGGCACAGATCACCAGCTGCTGCCCCTGCTCGACCACCTCGCTCGGATGTCTCGCCGCGCCGCCGAGGCCTCGATGGCGCCCGGGGGACTGCGCCCACGTCACCTGGTCGCCCTGAAACTGCTCAGCCAGAACGGACCCGCCGGACAACAAGGTCTCGCGGACGCGCTGAGCCTGGATCCCAGCAACGTCGTGGGACTGCTCAACGAGCTCGAGGAACGCGGGCTGATCACGCGTCGCCGGGATCCCGCCGACCGTCGCCGGCACATCGTGGAGCTCTCGGCCACCGGAGAGGACGAGCTCGCGCTCGCCTACGCCCGACTCGGCCATGTCGAGGAGAACCTGCTTCACGCCCTCACCGCCGAGGAACGGGACACCCTGCGCACCCTGCTCGTCCGCGCCGTGGGCGTGATCTCCTCGCCCTGCGACGTCAACCACGTCGAAGAACCACCGGCCTGCCCCGCCTGACGTCCCGACACGGCAGCGGAAGGCGTTGGTGCCTCGAAAGCCCGGGGTCGAGACGCGGTGCCGTGCCCGTGGCTCAGGCTGCGGGGAAGCTGTGGAGCAACGACAAGACGCGTGCAGCAGTCTCCACGCGAGAAGCTATGCAGCACGTCATGCGCCTGATGGCCGCGATGAACCCTCCTTTGCCCCGTTCGCGCCACCCTGGGAGGAGTCTGCGCCGGGCCAGTTCTTGTCGGGCTGCGGGACCGGCCGACCTGGCTGCTCCCCGCCGCGCTCCTCGAGGTAGCTGTTCTTCGGCACCAACACCTTGCGGCGGAAGATGCAGACGACCTTGCCGTCCTGGTTGTAGCCGATCGTCTCCACGTGGACCACGCCGCGGTCGTCCTTGGAGGTCGACTCGCGCTTGTCGAGGACCGTCGTCTCGCCGTACAGCGTGTCGCCGTGGAAGGTCGGCGCGACGTGGCGGAGCGACTCGATCTCGAGGTTGGCGATCGCCTTGCCGGAGATGTCCGGGACCGACATGCCGAGCAGGATCGAGTAGACGTAGTTGCCGACGACCACGTTCTTGCCGAACTGCGTCGTCTCTTCGGCGTAGTGCGCGTCGAGGTGCAGCGGGTGGTGGTTCATCGTGAGCAGGCAGAACAGGTGGTCGTCGTACTCGGTGACCGTCTTGCCGGGCCAGTGCTTGTAGGTCGCACCGACCTCGAACTCCTCGTAGCTGCGTCCGAACTGCATAGCGCCCATCCTCCCTGCCGGCACCGCTCCGGGGCAGCGGTGGACGCGTGGCCTATCTCACCCGGGTCGTGCAGCCGTCAGGAGCCGCCGCCACCGGCCTTGCGTCGGTGCACCTTCGGGCCGCCGCCCACCACCTCGGAGCCGTGCGCCTTCTCGGTGAGCGGACCGTCCTCGTCGGTGCCCGGCTCGCCCTTCTTCCGGCGACCGGCGTTCTTCTTGTCGAGGGCCTCCCGCATCTTGGCCTTCAGGTCGTCGTTGGGTCCAGACATCGATTCCTCCGTGGGGCGGTTGCGGGTGGTCGTCCCACCCTCGCATCCCGGTCCAACCGCCGTCGAACGTCTTTGCCGGCGAGTCAGCTCCTGTAGGGAAGCAGGATGCCGGTACGCCGGGTCACCAGGCCGGTCGGGTCGAGGGTGAGGGTCCCGATGGTCACCGGGACGCGGTCGACCCTGACCCACTTCTTCAGCCCGCTGCGGACGGTCTCCCACAGCCTGCTGTGGTCGCGCGCGTCGCGCACCTTGACCGCGTAGTCACGGAGGGTGATGTCGAGCCGGTCGTCGTGCACGTCGAGGACGGCGTACGTCGTCAGCCCGAACTGGAACGCGCCCCCGTGGGTGAGCTGGAGGATGCCGTCCCGGCTGGTGGCGGTCACGTCGTGCACCTCGCCGCAGAGGTACACGTCGACGCCGAACTTCCGGAAGAGGTGCCAGAGCCGCGACCGCGAGCCGCCCTGGTAGTGCAGATTGCTGGAGCCCCGTGAGCGGACCGGCTCGAGGATCGGCACGTGGCCCTGGACGATCGTCCAGCGCACGCCGTCCTCCTGCGCCTTCCTGAGCACCCGCGCGAGCCAGCGCAGCTGCTGGCGGTCGACCCGGATCCGGGCGTGGTCCGGGGCGATGTCGAAGGGGTCGATCGTCACGACCTGCACGTCCGGCGCCGGCCGGAAGGCGTACGCACTCCCCGAATGCGGGCCGGTCGGGTGGTCGCGGAACCGCGGGCGGCCGCTCGGGGTGCGGGTGAAGTAGCGGGCGAACTGCTGCTGGAACACGGGAGCCAGCCGCCGCTTCGAGACCGTCCACGGGTTGTCGCCGTACTCGTGGTCGCCCGCGGCGGGGTAGAGGTCGAGGTGATGGTCGCGGAACCGCTTCAGGTACTGCGGGAAGTACGTCGCCGCGGCCAGCCGGGTCGCGGTGGCGCGCTGGGTCGGGTTGCCGACCGGGCCGAAGTTGCCGGTGTGGTGCGAGTCGCGACCCCAGCGACCGTCGACCAGGTCGCCGGCCACCAGAACCGCGTCCGGCTGCTGCCGTTGCCAGTCGTCCAGCACGTGGTCGATGGCCCGCTCGTACGCCGGGCTGGTGGAGTTGGCGGACCGGCGCGGGTTCCAGAAGCCCGGGCCCTGGCGCAGGTCGCCGATGTCGGCGTTGAGGAAGTCCGGGCTCGAGAGCAGCCGCAGCCGGCGCGGAGTGTCCGGCGGCCCAACCTCCACCTGACGGACCGGGGCCGGGGTGGCGATGCCGCCGTCGCTGACCATGACCGTGAGCGGCCCCGGGGCGGCGCCGGCCCGGACCTCGATGGCGAGCTCTTGGCCGCGCTCGTCGACGATGTCGCAGACCAGGGTGGTGCCGTCCTCCGAGAGGTAGGAACGGCGCCGGATGACCGTGCTCGGCGCACAGGCGTCGGGCAGCCCCACGACGGTCCCGCCCACGACCCGCACGGCCGCCTCGGTGGCGCTCCCCGGCCCGAGGGTGACCCGGAGCGGCAGCACTGAGCCCTCCGCCGCTGCCGCCGGATCATCCGCCCACCCCACCGCGGCAACCCGCCCAGCCGTCGCCGGCGCGGCACTCACGGCAGGGGCGGCCAGGAGCGAGGCAGCCAGCAATGGTGCGGCGAGCGCGCACACGGTCCGGGCTGCGGCCATGCCGCACTCTAACCGCACCCATTCAGTCGACAATGCGCCGACACGCGCGACGTCCTCGGCCGCAGGGGTGCCGCCGCGAGAAGGTGGGGGCATGGAACCCGGTGCGGCGACCCCTCGTCCCACCGGCATGCGATCTCTCGCGCTGTCCTTCGCTGCCCTCCTCGTCCCGCTGTCCCTCGCCGCCTGCGGCTCCAGCGGCGACGGGCATGACGTCGCCACCGACCCGGCCGCGACGACGGCCACCAGCACAGCGACACCGAGTCCGACGGCCGCTCCGACAGTGGGCACCTATCCGGCGTTCGCGCCGGCCGACTACACCTTCGAGCTCACCGTGGCCTGTTTCTGCGCGGGAGCCGGCGCCCCGATCAAGGTGACGGTCGCCAACGCAGAGGTCGTGGGCGCGATCTACACCGCCGACGACGCCGGCCGAGGTGGCACCAAGGCCGGCGACACCGCCGACCAGGGCTTCTGGCTGACCATCAACGACGTCATCGACAGGGCCAACGACACGAAGGCCGCCAAGGTGGATGTCGCCTGGCCGGCCGGGCAGGACTACCCCAACAGCGTGTACGTCGACGGCAGCACGAAGATCGCCGACGACGAGATCGGCTACACGATCACAAACGTCGAGGTCGCAAGCTAGTCAGCCAGCGCTGCCAGGAGCTCGAGTGGCGCTGCGCCAGCGAGGGTTGAGTACCAAGCCCCAGCTCACCGGGTTTCGAGACGGGCGCAGAGCGCCCTCCTCAACCACCGGTGGTTGAGGAGGTTGCGCAGCAACCGTCTCGAAACCTCCGCAGCGAAGGCACCCGTCCTTCAGCGCAACTTGTAGTCCTTCAGCAGCGAGCGGCCGATGATCATCTTCTGGATGTCGCTGGTGCCCTCGCCGATCAGCATGAACGCCGCCTCCCGGTAGAGCCGCTCGATCTCGTACTCCTTGGAGTAGCCGTAGCCCCCGTGGATCCGGAAGGAGTCCTGGACCACCTCGTTGCAGTACTCCGAGGCCACCATCTTGGCCATGCCTGCCTCGACGTCGTTGCGCTGGCCCGAGTCCTTCTGGCGGGCGGCGCGGACCATCATCGCGTGGGCGGTCTCGACCTTGGTCGCCATCTCGGCGAGGCGGAACAGGATCGCCTGGTGCTCGGCGATCGGCTTGCCGAAGGTCTCGCGCTGCTGGGAGTAGGCGATGGCGAGCTCGAAGGCGCGGTTGGCGATGCCACAGGCGCGGGCGGCGACGTTCACCCGACCGACCTCGACGCCGTCCATCATCTGGTAGAAGCCCTTGCCGGTCTCCCCGCCCAGGATGTGCTCGTCGCCGGCCTTGAAGTTCTCGAAGACCGCCTCGGTGGTGTCGACGCCCTTGTAGCCCATCTTGTCGATCTTCCCGGGGATGGTCAGACCGGGTGCGGTCTCGCCGAACCCTTCATCCTTCTCCACCAGGAAGGTGGTCATCGACTTGTACGGCGACTCCTCACCTTCGTCGGTCCTGACGAGAGTCGCGACCAGGTTCGACGTGGCGCCGTTGGTCAGCCACATCTTCTGGCCGTTGATGACCCAGTCATCACCGTCCTTGACGGCCTTGGTCTTGATCGCGGCCACGTCCGAGCCGAGCCCGGGCTCGGACATGGAGAAGGCGCCACGCACCTCGCCGGTCGCCATCTTGGGCAGGTACTTCTTCTTCTGCTCCTCGGTGCCGTGCCGCATCAGCATGTAGGCCACGATGAAGTGGGTGTTGATGACACCCGAGACGCTCATCCAGCCGCGGGCGATCTCCTCCACGCACAGCGCGTAGGTCAGCAGCGACTCGCCCAGCCCGTCGTACTCCTCGGGGATGGTGAGCCCGAAGATCCCGAGCTCCTTGAGCCCGTCGACGATCTCCTGCGGGTACTCGTCCGCGTGCTCGAGCTCGGTCGCGACCGGGATGATCTGCTCGTCCACGAAGGTCCGGACCGCCTTGAGGATCTCGACCTGGTCCTCGGTCAGTCCGTCGGTCTCGCACAGGCGACCCATGGTGAAGCTCCTTGCCGCGCTATCGAATCATCCGTGTTGGATATGGCGCGGCCGAGGTTACCGGTCGTTCACCTTCCGCGCCGTGGTCAGGATCACGGCGTGCTGGTCGACTGCGTGGGGGCCGGGGTGAGCGTGACCGTCGGGATGACGGTGGGCGTCGGGGTGGCTGTCGTCGGTGACGGCGGCGGCGGGATCGTCGGCTCGACGGGCTGGACCAGCGCGTCCGCGACAAGCATGTGGTGGTCGGTGGTGCGGACGACCTTCCTGCTGCGGTCCTGGAGGTAGTTCGAGAACTGCACCTGGGAGCCGAAGATCCAGTCGACGACCATGCCGGCCGGCGGCTGACACGTGGTCGGGCTGCGGTACCCCCCGCTGGCAGACACCATCGCGGCCTGTGCGGTGACCCGGCAGAAGGCCTGCTGCTTGGCGTTGAAGTCGCCCGTCCACACTATCGGCAGCCCGTTGCTGGCCTTCAGCTGGTTGACCAGGGCGATCTGCAGCCGCTGGCCGATCAGCCGCCACTTCTGAGCGTTGCCGCGGACGTCGGCGGGGTTCTGGAAGTTCATGAAGTAGATCTGCTGGCCGGTCTGGATCGACTGAAGCAGGACCAGTGGCATGCGAAGCACCTCGCCGTGGAAGTACGGCAGCTTGAGCCACGAGGTGGAGACCAGACGGAACTTGTCCTTGCGCCACGCGATCGAGTTGCGCAGGAAGCCGATGGTGTCGACGTAGCCGGGGAACACGTCGTACTGGTTCGAGGCCTTCTTCACCCACTTGGCGTACTGCTGCGGCTGGAACTCCTGCAGCCCGACGACGTCGACCTGGTGGCTCTTGATCAGCTGCACGCCCCACTTCATGCGCAGCGCGCCGTTGGCGTAGCCCTTCTTGCTTCCTTGTCCTCCGTCGGTGTGGTCGTAGCCGAGGATGTTGAACGAGCTCACGCGGAACGACGTCGGCCCCGACACGGCTGCGACCACCGGGATCGGGCTGGTGCCCATCTCGCCGTACTCGTCCGCGTGGCCCCCCGAGCCGGCGACCGCCAGCGCGGTGCCGCCCAGCATGGTGCCCAGCACCAGGGCAGCGACGGACCAGCCGCGCAGGCCCAGCTTGGAATGAGCCTGTCGGACGACGGTGGGGAAGCCCGTCATGATGGTGATCCTCCGAGGGTCGAGAGTGTCGCGCTAAGCAGTGTGCCTTGACTGATACTAAATCCACAACTGCCCCACGCGTCACAGTATTCACAGATCCGCGGGGCCAACCAGACATCTTGCCTCCCTCTGCCTGACGGTGTGAAACCCCCGAAGGTTGGCCGCGACCCGGATCTTTGTGGGGACCACGAGGCACACTTGGGCTCATGACCCGGATCCCGGTAGCCATGGCAGGGCTGGCGCTCGTCGCCGCCACGGTAGTGGCGTGTGGCTCTGACGACGGCGGCGACACCACAGCGTCCGACCCGACCGCGTCGCCGACCCCCAGCACGTCGGCGTCGGCGTCCGACGCCACGTCGGCCACGGTCTCGCCGTCGGCGAGCGGTTCACCGACCGACAGCGGCGACCCGGTGCCGTCGCCGATCATCAACAAGGCCGTCAAGGCGGCCATCGCGGACGGCTTCGCCGCGCTGGTGCCCGCCGGAGTGCCCGCGGGCTGGACCGTCATCAAGGCGGCGTACTCCCCCAAGCGCGGCGGCTCGTGGCGCATCGAGCTCACCGACCCGAACGGCGCCGACGTCACGCTCGTCCAGTCGACCAGCTCCGCGGTAGAGATCGTCGAGCAGAACCTCCCCGACGCGCAGCCCGCGGGCACGGTCGACCTGAGCAACTACGGCACCGGCACGTGGGACGCCTACAGCGGCACGTCCGCCGCCGCGCTCGCCAAGGAGCTCTCCGGCACCGCCGCCGTGGTCTTCGGCCCCACTCCCGACACGGTCATCGAGCTCGCCCAGGAGCTGCTGACCGCCGAGGACGCCGGCCACGGCGACGGCGGGTAAGGAACCCCGGTGGATTGAGGTGGGAGGGCGCCGTGGCGCCTGGGCCTCGAAACCACCGCAGGAACGGCTCCCAGCCGCACCACCGCTGGTCAAGCCCGTCGAGACCACCGCATCGTCGGCACCACGGCCAGCCACTGTGGGCCGGCCAGCCACGGTGGGTCAGTCGGCTACCAGCGCGGGCTGCGGAGGTTTCGACACGCTCCGTCGGATCCGCCCTCGTTCCTCGGGCGGCTCCGGTCGCTGCTCAACCACC
>JAWWPK010000285.1:0-13328 GCA_033854925.1 Nocardioidaceae bacterium
CGAACACGGCGACCGTCGCCTCGCGGCGGTCGACGACCAGCGCCGTGGCGTAGTCGGCCAGCATTTCCCCGACGTCCTCGGCATGCGCATCCGCGGTCAGGACGCGGTCCCGGAAGGCGAGTCCCACCAAGGACCCCGCATGGTCGAACGTGGCCCGGCGCAGCTCCTCGATCGAGGGGAAGTGGTAGGTCACCGATGCGAGCGACACACCGGCCTCAGCGGCGGCCGCTCGATGCGTGAGGTTGCCGGCACCGTTGCCCGCGACCACCCGCACGCCGGCGTCCAGGAGGAGTGCGCGACGCGCCCCTCCTCTACGCAGCCTTCCGTCGTCACGAGTCATGGTGACCTCAAACTATCAGTACAAATGTACTGAAACAAGTTCTCACGGCGCTCGACGGGCGCCGCTGGCCCAGATGGGGGCTAGTCAGCGCCGAGGACCTCGAAGGCCTGGCTGACGAAGATGTGGTGGGGCCAGTTGACGCCGATGTAGTGGACCTCGTACTCGCCACTGCTCAGCTGGACCACTCGATCGACGACGCCCCCCGGGTAGGCGGCCAGTGCAGCTTCGGTCGCCTGGTCCGCCGTCGTACCGCTCACGATCGTTCCGGATCCCTCGGTGTAGTTCGCGGGGATCTGACCGACCTGCTTGGCGGTGCTCGGTGCACCCTGCTGGAAGGGGACCACGCCCGCGGCCGCAGAGGCCGCGGATCCTCCGCCATCGGTCGACTGCACGGTGACCTGCGTGGCCGTGATGGTCGTGCTGTTGGTGGTCCCGAGGACCAGGACGGTCTCGCCCTCGGTGATGGCACTCGCCGAGGCCGAGCCCGTCGCCGTCTGGTAGGTCGTGGCGGATGCCTCGTCGACGGTCACCTGCTGACCAGCGGAGGTCGACATGGTGAAGCCGGACGTGGACACACTGTCGACCGTGCCGGACGCTCCTCCTGCGGCCGGTGCAGACCGAGCATTGGAGCCTGCGCCGCCGGGAGCCCCAGGTCCGCCGATGCCAGGTGCGCCACTGCCGGGCGCGAAGTGCGCGCCGGTGGCGGAGGGGGACGTGGCCAGAGCGACGGAGAGTCCGATCACCGCCAACAGCAGAGCGCCGGCCACGATCCATCCGGCCATCCAGTTCGACAGCAGTCGTCGCAGTGTTGTCGGTACGCGTTCCTTCATGACGGGCTTCGCTTCCTCAGGCATGTGCCGAGACTGCCCGCCGTTCTTGAGGGGCCTCTGTGGGTCGCCTGTGAAAGGCGGGTGAGTGCTTTGCCGTGACCGAGCCCTTCGCCTGCTGACGTCTCCGCAGGTCAGAGGGGGTGGTGCGGACGGGCTGGCCTGTAAGCCGGGTTCTGTCCCCGGATCCCTCACGGTCACCGGGGGGCGACCATCCCTCTACGGGAGCCGTTGCCGGCGCCCTCCAGCGGTCTACCCGCGTACTCGGGCGAGCCGCCCTCGGCGTACGCGCGTCCGGTGCCCGGAGGCACCGAACTTCTTGACCTTGCTCCAGGTGGGGTTTGCCTAGCCGGCCCGGTCGCCCGGGCCGCTGGTGGTCTCTTGCACCACCGTTTCACCCTTACCGCCCTGTCCGAAGACAGGGAGGCGGTCTGTTTTCTGTGGCACTTTCCCGCGGGTCACCCCGGGTGGGAGTTGCCCACCACCTTGCTCTGTGGAGCCCGGACTTTCCTCGGCGCCGTACCTCGAGAGGAACGGCGACGCGGTCGCCCGGCCAGCCCATCCGCACTGCGAGGGTAGGGCAACGCGACTAGTTTCGGCTCATGACGTACTGGTACTGCCTCAATCACCACGCGGTCGAGGGCCCGGACGGCTGCGCCTACAAGGACCGGCTCGGGCCCTACGACACCGAGGCGGAGGCCGCCCGCGCGCTCGAGAAGGCCAAGGAGCGCACCGAGGAGTGGGACAACGACCCTCGCTGGAACGACCCCGAGGACTGACCGATGGCGATCCCCCAAGGCCACAAGGCGTCGCCGTGGCCGTTCCTGGCGATGATGGGCATGGCCGGCTGCTTCTTCCTGTACGCCGCCAGCGGGCTGCTCGCACCCTGGTACGGCGTCGTCCTGCTGATGCTGATCTGGGTGGTGCTGTTCGTGCTCACCACCCGCTGGTGGACCCCGCACCCGAAGCGCACGCTGCTGGTCCCGCTCATCGCAGTGGTGTTGTGGTTCGCGGTGCTCACGGTGGGGGAGGCCCTCTTCGACTGGACGGCGTAGGCGCCGTCGGCTCGCTGAGGTCTCTCAGCGGGGGCTGACCCGCAGGATCACGTCGGTGCCGCCGCCGTTGTCGGTGGTGACGAGCAGGTCGCCGTTCTCGGCGCTGGAGACCTGCCGGATCCGGCCATACTGGCGCAGGTCCTGCGGGGCCCGGGCCCGCTTCAGCTTCCCGTTGGCGTCGAAGGTCAGGAACAGGACACGACTGGCCTTCAGGCAGGCCACCGCGAGCGCGCCGTCGAGCGCGCCCCACTTGGCGCCGTTCACGAACCCGCCGCCGGACGTCGCGAGGGTCGGGTTGCCGGAGCGCCAGCGGGCCTTGAGCTGCTTGCCGGGCAGCGACTGGTCGGTCATGGGCACCGACTCGTTGTAGCCGGGCACCGGGTTGTAGCCGTAGTCGCCGCCGTTGACGAGGAGGTTGACCTCGTCGTCGCGGTAGGTGCCCTGCTCGACCGACCACAGGGTGCCGTCGGCGCGCTCGGTGACGCCCTGGACGTTGCGGTGGCCGTAGGTGTGCACGTAGCGCCGCGGCCCGGTCGCGGCGGCGAACGGGTTCGTCGGCCAGGGCGCGCCGGTGAACCGATCCAGCCGCAGCGTCTTGCCGCCCAACGCGTCGAGGTCCTCGGGGTTGGTGCCCTGGGCGGCGTCGCCGGTGCCGACCAGCAGCGAGCCGTCACTGGTGACGATCAGCCGGCAGCCGCCGTGCCGTCCCGAACTGGTCGGGAAACCGCCCACCAGCTCCTTGTCGATCGTGGCCTTGCGCAGCTTCTTGTCGAGGGTCCAGGCGGTGATGTGGACGTCGTGGCCGCCGTTGCCCGTGAACCCGCCCTGGCAGGTGTAGATCAGGTGGTTCTCGGCCAAGTCGTGGTCCACCTCGAGCCCCATCAGCCCGGTCTCGTCGGAGACCCAGACCGTACGCCGCGGGAAGGCGACCCGGTGCACGCTGCCGTTCTTCAGCACCGAGAGGGTGGCCCGGTCGCGCTGGGTGAAGATCAGCACGCCGCCCGGAAGCGACTTCACGTCCCAGGGGTTGTCGACGTGGTTGACCACGCGCGTGATCTTGAGGTGGGGCATCGGCTTGCGGGCCGGATGAGCCGACGTCTGCGGTGCCGCCGAGAGAGACGGTGCCGGGCCGGCCGCGCCCGCTGGCGCCGTGGGGATCAGCATGGCGACCAGGAGAGACAGCAGCACCGAGCGCATGCCCCGCAAGGTACCTACGCCGGATGAGACCTTGCGCAACCGACAGTGCAGCATTTGGGTCGCGCGGGGGTCACGAAGTCTGCACAGTCGGCGCCAGTGAGTGCGGTTTCCACAGGTGGCGCTTCGTCGGCGGCGGAACAGCCGAGTCCCGGGGAACGTGGCGACTGTGAACGTTCGAGAACTACTCCTCGCGCAGGATGGCGTGATCTCCCGTCGACAGGCCCTCGCGGCAGGCGACCGTCCGCGGGACATCAAGAGAAGGTTGGAGCGTCGCGAGTGGGCACGCATCCATCCGGGGGTGTACGTGAACCACACGGGGCCACCGACATGGAACCAACTCGCTTGGGCGGCCGTGCTGTTCTACTGGCCCGCGGCCTTGGAAGGAACCTCAGCTCTCCATGCCTTCGAGGTGCGTGGACACGAACCTCGAGATGGCTCTCCGATCTGCGTGTGTGTAGACCGCAGACGCACGATCAGGAGGCGCGTGGGGATCACCGTCTACCAGGTGGCTCGCGCTGACGCACAATGCAAGATGAACCTCTCGCCTCCCCGACAGTCGCTCGAGCACGCGCTCTTGAGTGTCGCGTCGCGCAAGAAGCGCCTGGACGCATGCATCGCAACGGTGGCTGACGCCGTACAGGACGGTCGCACCAAGGTGGACCGGCTGCGGTCAGCGCTCGCTGACCGACCCAAACTGCGGCACCGCGCCGTTCTCCGAGAGGTCTTCAGCGACGTCGACGACGGGGTTCGCTCGGTTCTGGAGTACCGCTACTTGAAGTACGTGGAGCGAGCCCATGGGCTTCCGCACGGGCAACGACAGCAGCCGTTGGTTCTCGGCGGCAAGCGGAAGTATCCGGACGTGGAATACGAGGAACAGAACGTCCTCGTTCACCTCGATGGACGGATCGGTCACACCGACTCTTTGGACAGGTGGGCGGACTTGGACGCTGATCTCTCCGCCGCTGTTGGTCGTGTTCTCAGCGTCCGCCTCGGATGGCGACAGGTCTTGGACCCTTGCCGGCTCGCGGCATCGATCGCCAAGCTGCTGCAGCAGCGTGGCTGGACGGGCCAGCTGCAGCCGTGTTCGTCGATGTGCACCGCATTTGACACCTCTGAGGTGTCAAATGCGGTGCACATCGACTGATTCGGCATCGTGGCTCGTTCCTACTGGGGACTGCACCCCAAAAGGTCGGACATAGCGGCAAATTGCGGTGCAGTCGGGAACCGGAATCAGAGCCAGCCGTTGCTCTCGGCAGTGATGACCGCTTCGGCGCGGTTGGAGGCGCCGGTCTTGCCGATCGCGGAGGAGAGGTGGTTGCGGACGGTGCCTTGGGACAGGAACAGCTTCCTGGCGATCGCGGCCACCGACGAGCCGTCCTGGGCGGCGCGCAGCACCTCGGTCTCGCGCTGGGTCAGCGGTGACTCGCCGGCCACGAGGGAGTCGGTGGCGAGCGCCGGGTCGACCACGCGGAGGCCGGCGTGCACGCGGCGTACGGCGTCGGCCAGCTGAGCGGCGGGCGTGTCCTTGACGACGAACCCGGACGCGCCGGCCTGGAGGGCGCGGCGCAGGTAGCCGGGGCGGCCGAACGTCGTCACGATCAGCACCCGCGTCGACGGCGAGGCGCGCACCACGTCCGCCGTTGCGGAGATGCCGTCCAGCCCGGGCATCTCGACGTCGATCAGGGCGACGTCGGGGTGGTGCTCGAGGACGGCGGGTACGACGGCGTCACCGGTGCCGACCTCGACGACCACCTCGAGGTCGGACTCGAGGTTGAGCAGCGCGGACAGGGCACCGCGGACCAGTGCCTGGTCGTCGGCCAGCAGCAACCGGATCGTCATGATCGGACCACGGACAGCGAGAAACCGGGGGAGAGCTCGCGGGTGACGACGGTGGCGCCGACGTCTGCGGCCCGCTCGCGCAGCCCGGCCAGCCCGGACCCGTGCCCGTTGGGCGAAGGCGCCGCATCCCCGTCATCGCGCACCTCGGCGCTGGTCGCCGAGAGCAGCACCGAGCAGTGCCTGGCTCTGGAGTGCCGGATCACGTTGGTCACGCCCTCGCGGACCGTCCAGGCGAACAGCTCACGCAGGTCGGACGGTACGTCGTCGGTGGAGTTCGGCAGCTCGGCCTCGATCTCGGCCGCCCGCAGGGCGACCCGGGCGCGGACCAGCTCGCCGGGAAGAGTGATGTCGCGGTAGCCCTCGACCGCGCGGCGTACGTCGGTGAGCGCGTCGCGGCTGAGCCGCTCGAGGTCCACGAGCTCGGCGCGGGCCCGCTCGAGGTCGACGTCGAGCAGCTTCTGGGCGAGCTCTGCCTTGACCGTGATCACGGTGAGCGAGTGGCCGAGGATGTCGTGCAGGTCGCGCGCGAAGCGGGTGCGCTCGTTGTCGACGGCGAGCCGGGCGTTCTCCTGATGAGCGACGACGAGGTCGATGTTGCGGTTCATGACCGCGCGGAGTCCGAAGACCGCGACCGAGGCGGCCATGATCCCGAACGCCGTGCCGACCTGGCTGGTCCACCCCTCGAGGGCGCCCAGCGAGATGGTGCCGACGGTCAGGCCGACGACCAAGGGCGCCGAGACCCGGAACGGGAAGACCATGACGCAGGCCACGCCGACGTAGACCACACAGGCCAGGCCGGGCTCGCCCACGCACGCCACCGTCAGCGTGCCGAGCGCCACCAGCGCCGCGACGTACGACAGAGACCAGCGGAGCGGGGGCGCCTCGATCAGCTTCTGACGGTCGGCCCGGAACCGCAGCCACAGCGCCATGTACACGGCGGCGAACACGATCGTGCAGACCATGCCGAGGATGCCCCGGACCTCGTCGCGGCGCGCCCAGCCCTCGAGCAGCGGGTTCAGGAGGAAGAAGAGCCAGATGCCGGCGAAGAACGGGCCGAGCCGGCCGGCCGGGGTGGGGGAGACGACCCCCTCCTCCTGGTCGGCCGGCCGCGTCTGACTCACATCGAGCACCGTAGTCACACCCGGGCGGTGTCCTTGCTCATCCGCCATGCCGCGCCGAGGACGAACACGGTGAGCCAGCCGAGGGCGTTGACGACGGCGTACCAGGGCAGCTCGCTGGTCAAGGGTGCCCGGGCGATCTCGGCGACGCCGAACATCGGCGTCCACTGGGCGATGTGCCAGATCACGCTGGTGTGGTCGTCGATCGGGATGAACACGTTGCCGAGGAACGACATCAGCGCCAGTCCGGGGCCGAGGATCTGCATCGCGTTCTCGCCGGGCACCAGGTAGCCGACGAAGACGCCGAGCGCGGCGAAGACCAGCGTGCACAGGACGCACAGCACGGCGCACGCGAGCCAGATGCCGACGGACATGTGCGGCTTGCCCTGGAAGACACCCGCGATGTTGACGACGGTGACCGCGACGGCGCCCATGACCAGGGCGACGATCGCCTTCATCGAGATGTAGACGACCGGGCTGAGCGGGGTCAGCCGGAGCTGGCGGGACCAGCCGAGCGCACGCTCCATGGCGACCATCGCACCGGACGATGCGGCGGTCAGCGCGGCGGCGTACAGCGCCATCGAGACCATGATGTACGCCGCCACGTTGCCGCGGCCCGCGTCGTCGTTCCAGCCCTTGGTGCCGCCGAAGGCGAAGAACAGGCCGGCCGGGAAGACCAGGGTGAAGAAGATCGTGCGGCGGTTGCGGAGCATCCGCTTGATCTCGATCCGGAGGATCGTGAGGTTGAAGCCGCCGAACGGCGGGACCTTGCGGGTAGCGGGGTCGATGGCGGCTGTCGTCATTGTCAGTTCTCCTCGGTGTCGTCGGCGGCGTCGCGCGGGCCGGTCAGGCTCAGGAAGGCGTCCTCGAGGCCGCGCGAGGTGATCTCGAGGTCGCGGGCGCCGGTCTCGGTGAGCAGGTAGCGGGCGACGGCGTCGCTGTCCTTGGCGTGCAGCAGGACGGTGTCGCCGCGCAGCTCGACCCCGTCGACGCCGCCGATCGCGGCCAGCCTGCTCGCGGTCTCGTCGTCGGCGTCGGGGATGGTGGCCCGGACCGTGCGGCCGCTGGTCAGCGCCCGGATCTCCGACCCGGTGCCGTCGGCCACGATCTTGCCCTGGCTGATCAGCACGATCCGGTCGGCGTACTGGTCGGCCTCCTCCAGGTAGTGCGTCGCGAACAGCACCGTGCGGCCCTGCTCGGCGTCGCGCCGGATGGCGGACCAGAAGGTACGACGGCCTTCGACGTCCATCCCGGTCGTCGGCTCGTCGAGCAGCAGGAGCGCCGGGTCGGACAGCAGCGCCATCGCGAACCGCAGCCGCTGCTGCTCACCACCCGAGCACTTGCCCACCTTGCGGTCGGCGATGCCGGTGATGCCGGCGTTCTCGAGCACCTCGTCGACCGGCCTGGAGTCGGCGAACAGGCTGGCGGTGTACTCGACGGTCTCCCGGACGCTCAGGTCCTTGATGAGCCCGCCGGTCTGCATCACCGCGCTCACCAGACCGCGGGCGATGGCCTGCCGCGGCTCCATGCCGAGCACGCTGACCTCGCCGGTCGTCGGCCTCGACAGCCCGAGCATCATGTCGATGGTCGTGGTCTTGCCGGCGCCGTTCGGCCCGAGGAAGGCGACGATCTCGCCCTGCTCGAGCTCGAGGTCGATCCCGCGCACGGCCCGCACGTCACCGAAGGCCTTGGTCACCCCCGAGAGCGAGACGGCGGGGACTGGGCTGTGTCCGGCGCCGGTCGTGGATGGCTGGCTCTGTGTCATGGCTCCAGCATGGTTCCGGACAGGCCCCGGACCCTCGCTGGGGCGTCACGAGCGCGCCGTGACAAATGTCAGGCCGGCCGAATGAGGGCGGGGACGTCAGAACGTGTGCTCCGGCCCGGGGAACGTCCCGGCCTTCACGTCCTCGGCGTAAGCGCGAGCCGCATCGAGGAGGACGCCGTGCACGTCGGCGTACTGCTTCACGAACTTGGCCATCTTCCCGGTTCGCAGCCCGAAGGCGTCCTGCCACACCAGCACCTGGCCGTCGGTCTCGCTGCCGGCGCCGATGCCGATCGTCGGGATGCGGAGCTTGCGGGAGACCTCGCCGGCGACGTCGCCGGGGACCATCTCCATCACGACCGCGAAGGCGCCGGCGTCCTGGATCGCCTCGGCGTCGGCGAGGACCCGCGCCGAGGTCTCGCCGCGGCCCTGGACGCGGTAGCCGCCGAGCGCGTGCTCGGACTGCGGGGTGAAGCCGATGTGCGCCATGACGGGGATGCCGCCGCGGGTGAGCCGCTCGATCTGCGACACCATCTCGACGCCGCCCTCGAGCTTCACGCAGTGCGCGCCGCCCTCCTTCATGAAGCGGACGGCGGTGAGGTAGGCCTGCTCGGGCGACGCCTGGTACGACCCGAACGGCAGGTCCCCGACGACCAGCGCGCGCTTGGTCGACCGGGACACCGCACGGGTCAGCGGGATCAGCTCGTCCACCGTCACCGGCAGAGACGTCTCGTTGCCGTAGACGTTGTTGGAGGCGCTGTCACCGACCAGGAGCACGTCGATGCCCGCTTCGTCGAAGGTCTGGGCGGCGTACTGCTCGTACGCCGTGAGCATCGTGAACTTCTCGCCCCGCTCCTTCATCTCCCGGAGGTGGTGCGTGCGCACCTTCCGCACGGGGGCACTCGCGGCCGCGGGGCCGGTGCCGTAGGGGGCCGTCTCTTCAGGCGTGCTCATCGTCGAGCTCTCCCATCGTCGTCTCGCAGCTCCCTGATGGAGTCCACGGACTGTCAGAAAGGCTAACGAGGTACGCGCGGGTAACCCGGTGTGTTTGTCGTCACGCGTACGTCGCCACCACGGCCAAGTGGTCGGACGGCGTGGGCACCGTCACCACGTCGACGGGCGCCACCGGCCCGTGCACGTCGTCGATCTGGCGCGCGCCGTACGTGCCGCCGGCGTCCGCGAAGCTGTCCCAGACCGAGGCCAGGCCGGGGATCCGGAAACCGTGGTAGTTGGAGTCCCCGCAGGCGTACGTCGCGAGGCCGGCGGCCACCGTCTCCTCGACCAGCCGGAGCAGCGCCGTGGTCTCGCGACGGTGCCGGGCCACCAACCGGGGCCGGTCGTCCTCGCGGTAGCGGTTGGCCCCTTGCACCTGAGAGACGAGGTGGTAGTCGATCAGCGCGACGGTCCGGCCCGACTCTCGATCGCGGTGGACCGCGAGGGACGCGAGCCGCGCCGGCTCCAGTCCGAACGTCCGGCCGTCGCGGTCCGCCCGACCGGGTCGACTGAGCACCCGGGTCCTGCGCGACACCCGGGTGAACCTGTCGCGTCGCGCGCCGACCGCGCAACCGCCGAGCAGCGGCTCGTACCACTCGTAGTCGCCGAACCCGCGCAGCAGCCCAGCCCGCCACGGGTGCCACTCCTGCAGTGCCACCAGGTCGGGCCGGTGCGCCACGACCGCCGCGACGGCGTTCCGTGCGTCCCGCCGCCGCAGACTGCCGAGCACGTTGGCGGTCGCGACGACAAGGGGCACTCACCCAGTGTGGGCCGGTCCCAGCGCTCAGGCAGCACCGACCGCGTCGGCGGCGGCCTCGAGCTCGGCGACCACGATCTTGCGCATCCGCAGCATCGCCTCGGTGGCGGCGTTGGCCCGGACGGGGTCGGGGTCCTCCATCAGCTCGTAGAGGCGCTTCGGCACGATCTGCCACGAGAGCCCGAACCGGTCCTTCAGCCAGCCGCACACCGACTCCTCGCCACCGTCCTCGGTGAGCGAGCGCCAGTAGTGGTCGACCTCGGCCTGGTCGGCGCAGGTGACGGAGAACGAGACGGTCTCGGTGAAGCCTGCGTGGTCGGGTCCGCCGTTGATGCCGCGGAAGGTCAGCCCGTCCAGCGTGAACTCGCCGGCCATCACCTGCCCCGGCTCACCTGGGCCGGCCTCGGGGTAGCGGGCCAGGTGGCCGATCCGCGAGTTCGGGAAGATCGAGGTGTAGAAGGCGGCCGCGTCCTCGAGCTCGTGGTCGAACCACAGGCACGGGCTGATGGCGGCGGCACTGGCTGCGAGAGTCATGTCAGGACAGACCGGGCGATGAACGCGGACTCATCGAAAGTCGCCCCAACCGGCCAGGTGCCGCGCGGCGTTCTAAGGATGAGGAGAGTGCGTGGACGAGGCAGGCTTCACCGAGTGGGCGGCGGGCGCGCAGCGCCGGCTGCTGCGCTCGGCGTACCTGCTCACCGGTGACCTCCACGCCGCCGAGGACCTCGTGCAGGAGGCGCTGGTCAAGGTCGCGCTGCGCTGGGAGCGGCTGCACGACGGCAACCCGACGGCATACGCACGCACCGTGGTGGTCCGCGACCACATCTCGCGGTGGCGGCGTCGGCGCGACGTGCCGAGGGACGGATCGACCGACCTGGCCCAGGTGTCGTCGGATCCCGACACCGCGATGGTCGTACGCCGCGCGCTCGCGCGGCTGACGCCGAAGCAGCGGGCGGTGGTGGTGCTCCGCCACTTCGACGACCTCGGGGTCGACGAGGTGGCAGCCGTTCTCGGGGTCAGCGCCGGGACCGTCAAGAGCCAGAACGCCGTCGCCCTGGCGCGGCTGCGCGACGGCGCGCCAGAGCTGCTCGACCTGATCGGGAGGACGCCATGACCGAGCTCCACGACCTGCTGGATCGGGCCACCGACCAGATAGGGGCGCCAGCCCTGATAGGGCGCGCGCTGACCACGGCACGGCGGCGCCGGTTGGTACGACGCGGCACGGTGGCCTCGGTCGTTGCTGGTCTGGCTGTGCTCGGGGTCGTCGTGGTGCCGCGGGCGCTCGACTCCACGCAGCCGGTCCACGAACCGATCAACACACCATCGCCCACGCCGAACCCGTCGCCGTCAACCGGCCAGGGGGCAGTCGCGCCGCCGATCGACGAGAGCGTGATCCAGCAAGCGTGGGACCCGTCGACCGTCACGGACCTGCCCTACTACGTGATCGGCCAGCTCCCCACGGTGCTCGCGCCGGTCGGCGGCGCCAGCTCGACGCCGGGGGACACGCACGGTGTGCTCGCCCTCTCGCGCTCCGACACCGGTCGGTTGGCCGTCCTCTACGGCGATCGCGGGTGGTACGGCTTGGCGCCAGTGCCCCACGTGGGGGGCATCTGGGACTCGAGCCTGTCGCGCGACGGCACGCGGATGGCCGTGGTGGGCGAGGGCGGGTTGTTCTGGTGCCCGGCCGCAGCGGAGTGCCCCGAGTGGACCCGGGTCGAGCTGCCGGAGCCGGTGCTGAGCGAGGACGCGAGAATCACCTGGACCCCGGACCCCAACCGGCTGATCGTCGCGGGCGCCAACACCGGCTACCTCGTCGACCTCGACAGCGGCACGACGACCGAGCTGCCCTACCTGGGCGACTACGCGACGTTCGACGTGGCTCACGACGGCACGGTCATCAGCGGTTCCCTCGAGCCACGCGCGGTGCTCGAGTGGGACGGCACCAGGCAGCTGAGCTCGACGGCGAGCGGCGAGCTGGGCGGACTCAACGACTTCGCGATCTACGAGGACGCGATCGCCGCGACCCGCATCGACCTCACGTACGGCAACCCGCCGGCCGCCGACGACGGAGACGGACTGATCGTGCTGGACCGCGACGGCTTGGCAACGCGGTCCTTCCTGCCGGTGACGGGGGAGCCGGGCGAGTGGGTCGACGGGGAGGAGATCAAGCCCATCCAATGGATCAACAAGGTGACCGTGCTCTTCTCGGTCCTCGTGGGTGACGTGCGCTACCTCGTCACCTGGGACATCAGGACGGGAGCCATGGGCCGCGTCACGTCCTACCCCGCAGCGTTCGACGTGAGCGTGAGAGACCTCTTCCCCGCCTAGACTCGAACTGTGGACTTCTACTCCGCGTACGCCCACGGGTTCGCCCGCGTGGCCGCCTGCACCATGCCGGTGGCCATCGCCGACCCGGCAGCGAACGCTCGCGCCGTGCTCGCGCAGGCCCGGGAGTGCCACGACAACGCCGTGGCGGTCGCGGTCTTCCCCGAGCTCTGCATGACCGGCTACGCCATCGACGACCTCCTCCTGCAGGACACCCTGCTCGAGGCCGCGCACGAGGCACTCCACGACGTGGTCCTCGGCACCGCGGACCTGCTCCCGGTCGTGGTGGTCGGCCTGCCGCTGGTGCAGGGCACCCGGGTGCTCAACTGCGCGGCGGTGATCCACAAGGGTCGGCTCCTCGGAGTGGCGGTGAAGTCGTACCTGCCGACCTACCGCGAGTTCTACGAGCGCCGCCACTTCGCGCCGGGCGACGACCGTCGCGGCGCCACCATCGTGGTGTGCGGGGCCGAGGTGCCCTTCGGCCCCGACCTGATCTTCGCCGCCTCCGACCACGCCGACCTCAAGCTGCACGTCGAGATCTGCGAGGACATGTGGGTGCCGGTCCCGCCGAGCGCGGAGGCGTCCCTCGCCGGTGCGACCGTGCTGGCCAACCTCTCCGGGAGCCCGATCACCGTGGCCCGCGCCGAGGACCGCCGGCTGCTGGTCCGCAGCGCCAGCGCACGCTGCAACGCGGCGTACGTCTTCTCGGCCGCCGGGCAGGGAGAGTCGACGACCGACCTGAGCTGGGACGGCCAGACCATGGTCTACGAGAGCGGTGAGCTGCTGGCCGAGGGCCCGCGGTTCCCCGAGGGCGCGGTCTGCACCATCGCCGACATCGACCTCGGCCGGCTCCGCCAGGACCGGCTGCGGCAGGGCACCCACGACGACAACCGGCGCACCCACGACGAGCGGGTCGCGGCGTTCCGCACCATCGAGTTCGAGCTCGACGCGCCCACCGGTGACGTCGGGCTGCGGCGCAACGTGGAACGGTTCCCGTTCGTGCCCGACGACCCGGAACGGCTCGCGCTCGACTGCTACGAGGCCTACAACATCCAGGTCTCCGGGCTCGAGCAGCGACTGAACGCCATCGCCACCCCTCAGTGGCAGAGCCCGAA
>JAWWPK010000286.1:0-3811 GCA_033854925.1 Nocardioidaceae bacterium
GGGTCGGACGCATCCGCGACGCGATCGACGAGAACCGGCTCGTCCTGTACTCCCAGCCCATCGTGCCCCTCGCCGACGGCCGGCCCAGCGAGGAGCTGCTCCTGCGCATGATCGGACGCGACAACGAAGTCATCCTGCCCGGCAGTTTCCTGCCAGTGGCGGAGAAGTACGGGCTGATCGGCGAGATTGACCGGTGGGTCATCACCCAAGCCACCCGACGTGCCGCAACAGGACGGCGAGTGATCGAGGCGAACCTCTCCGCTGCTTCGATCGGCACCTCGGATCTCCTGCCCTACATCGACCAGCAGATCCGGGAAGCGCACGCGGACCCGGCCAACCTCGTCTTCGAGATCACCGAGACCGCGCTCATGCACGACATCACCGCCGGCGAAGCCTTCGCCCGCGGGCTGGCCGCACTCGGCTGCGGGTTGGCCCTCGACGACTTCGGAACCGGCTACGGCAGCTTCACCTACCTGAAGAAGCTGCCCATCACACACCTCAAGATCGATATCGAGTTCGTCCGCGACCTGGTCACTCACCCCGACAACCTCCATGTCGTCAGAGCGATTGTCAGCCTGGCACGCGCATTCGGTCTCAAGACGATCGCGGAGGGTGTCGAAGACGAACAGGCCTTGACCCTGTTGCGGGCCGAGGGCGTGGACTTCGCACAAGGCTTCCACCTGGGCCGACCCGGGCCCATCCGTGACTCCTGACCCACCTCGAGACCCTTGCTCGTGCCTGCTGGCGCAAAGGACCTCATGAACACGCCGGGCAATGTCGAGGGGTTGTGGGGCCACTACAAGGATACAGGCGATCGAGCGGTCCGCGACCGCCTCGTGGTCCACTACTCCCCGCTGGTGAAGTACGTCGCCGGCCGCGTGCGCGTCGGCCTGCCTGCCAGTGTGGAGCAGGACGACCTCATCTCTGACGGCGTGATGGGACTGATGGGCGCGATCGACCACTTCGAGCTCGACCGCGGTCTGCAGTTCCAGACCTACGCTGTGCCGCGGATCCGCGGGGCCATCATCGACGGTTTGCGTGCCTCGGACTGGGTGCCCCGCCTGGTTCGGCGGAACATGCGGGACATCAACGCCGCGACGGCCACGCTCGAACACCGGTTGCAGCGCCGCCCCCGCGAGTTTGAGCTCGCTGAGGAACTGGGGATCTCCGAGCGTGAGCTCGGCAAGCGATACAGCCAGAGCTCCTACGCCACCCTGAGCAGCATCGACTCGGACGACTTGGACGACGACGTCGCGTCCCCGGCCACTGACGGGGTGCCCGGCGCCCCCGATGGCCTCCCCCTGGGCTTTCTTCGTGCGATCCGCGGCCTGCCGGAGCGCGACCAGATCGTCATGGCGCTCTACTACTGGGAAGGGCTGTCCCTGGCCGAGATCGGCCAGGTCCTGGTCGTGAGCGAGTCGCGGGTGAGTCAGCTGATGACGCGGGCCACCCTCGAGCTGCGTCGACGTCTCATCGCCTGATCGCACCGCACCACGTACGCCTGGTCCCGAGCTCCACGCTCTCAGGACACGGAGTGGGTGATCGTGCCCAGGTAGACGCCTGCCGGCATGTTGGCGCCGACGGTGACCTGGATGATGGGGTTCCAGGTCGCCGTGTTGTTGCCGGTGATGGCGGTGGCGGTGACGACGGCCGACACGCCGGTCAGGTTGGCTGGATCGTCGGCCGTGTACGTCGCAGTGCCGACCGTGCTGATCGTGCCGACGATGTAGCCGACCGAGGCGGCGCCGATGGAGGGGCCGGCGGTCTGGGTGAAGGCCGTGGAGATCGCCGTCGCCGTCCAACCCGAGCCCGCCGGGGCATCCCGGGCGTCGGTGACCTGCACTTGTCCCAGCTGACCACTGACGGAGGTTGCGCCCACCTGGTTGGACCTGGTGCCGAGGTTGCCGGCGTCCGAGGGTGCGGTGATCGACAACCCACCGCCCACCATGGTGATGGTGGCCTGACTCGTTGCCGTCTGGTCCGCGATGGCTGGCGGGGCGGCCGCCAGGCTCGCCACGAGTGCGGCGAGCAGGGCGAGCGGGACGAGGTGAGGACGACGGGACATCGGATGGCCTTCGGCTGGAGACGGTTGTGATGGGGCTCGAGGGGCTAGACGGAGATCGCCTCCGGGACCGCCTCGGCCTCGGCCTCACCGGCATGATGGTGGCGTCGCCGCTGCAGCAGCCACCAGGCCAGGGCGAGGAGCACGAGGGCAAGGAGCCCCAGGACGACCCACCACCAGGGACCGTGTCCGTTGTCCACCATGACGGTCGGTCCCGTGCCCGACGTGGGGAAGGTCAAGGTGGCGTGCGCCTTCTCGGTGAGCAGGCCACTGGTCAGCGTCAGGTGCGCCTCCCACGGACCGGCGGGCAGCTGCTTGTCCAAACCGATGCGGACGGGTTCGACGTCGCCGATCGCCAGGGTGGTGCCCACAGTGACCGGGAACGGTCCGGCGGCCAGGCCGGCGGGTCCGTCGGTGAGCATCAGGGTGCCTCTCAGGTCGAGAGCCCGGCCACCGGTGTTGCGCACGGTTGCCTCGATCACGGGGGTGCCCGACGCATCCCGCTCGGCGCTGAACGACTCGATGCTGAAGGCGGAGGCGGGGGCGCCCCCGGGGCCGACGGAGAGATAGACCCGAATGCCCACGCGGCTGACCTGGGTGATGCCGGCACCGCCGGCAACGGAGCTGGTCTGGGCCCACAGGACGGCGTACTGCTCGCCGGGTGAGGCGTCGGAGGGCACGTCGATCGTGACGCCGACCGCCTGCTCGTCCCCGTCTGCCAACAGGAGGCGGGGGGCGCTGACCGTGGTCCAGGTGGAGAGCTCGTTGGGGGTGTCACCCTCGAGCCCGACGAAGGAGCCGCCCTTGATCGCCGCGGCGGCGGGGTAGACCGCGATCGCCATCGCCTTGCCGGTGTCGTTGGACACCTCGATGCGCCGCTGGATCGTGGTCCCAGGATTGACGTGGTCGATGATGTAGACCCGGGCACGCGGGTCGTCTCGAGTGGCCACGGGCGCGTCCATGAGCCTGATGCCCACGCCGGTGTGATCGGCCTGGGCGGGGGGACTGCCGATCGCGCTGGCGGCCGGGAGGAGAAGCCCGGCCACCAGTGCGATCAGGATGAGCAGTCGACGCATGAGGGGGAGATTCTCAGACGACCGACGTGGTGACGGTGCCCTCGTAGTCCCCCGCGAGGGCGTTCGCAGGCAGGCCGACCGTCAGCGTGGAGGCGTACGACGCGGTGTTGTTGCCGCTCGCGAGGGTCCCGGCCGCGACCTGGGCCACGGCCGTGATGCTGGTGGCACCTTCGGTAGTCGTGGTCACCGTGCCGGTGCTGGCGGTGGCGGCACCGGAGTCGTACGAGACCCCCGTGGAGACCGAGCCGGCTCCATCGACGAACGTCGACGACGCTGCCGAGACGATCCAGCCCAAGGTGCTGCCGCGGGTGTCGCTGATCCCGACCGCACCGAGAGAGCCGGTGACCGACGCGGCGCCGGGCGCGCCGTCGGTCAGCGCTGCGCCTGCCTCCACGGTGACGTCGAGGCTGCCACCCACCAGGGTGAACGTGGCGACAGTGTCGCCTGTGCCGTCCGCCATGGCTGCGCCGGCGGGGAGGACGGCAAGCATGGTGCCGGCAACGGCGAGGCTGCCGAGCGTGTGGATGAGTTTCATGAGGGCGTGTCCTGCTTCCTGGTGTACCGATGGACATCGGCGTGAGAGCGCCGGGCTCGTGTCCGGCGCGTGTGCTGACGAGCAACCGCTCCCCGTCTCTGGTGCGAATGTCGGTCTCCGCAGCGCCCGACTTGAGCG
>JAWWPK010000287.1:0-2709 GCA_033854925.1 Nocardioidaceae bacterium
CTCGTAGGCCTCGTGCAGCCGCGCGCGCTCCTCGAGCTCGAGGTCGGGGCGGTACCACGACCCGCTGTCCCACGAGTCGAGGCAGTAGAGCTTGACGCGCCCCGCGTCGAGCAGCGGCCGCACTGCCTCGACCATGCCGTTGCTCTCGAAGTCCTCCGCGCGCCCTTCGGAGCTGGGGAAGACCAGGACCGGTCTGCCGTAGTGGCCGTGCACGATGACGCGCGGCGACCAGCCCAGCTCCGGTGACCAGAGCTCGACCACCTCACGCCTCACCTTGACACTCTTCTTCGCTCCTCTAGCTTCCGGCACACCCGCTCCTCCGTCGCGGGGCGCCGGGCGCTAGCTCCGCTCATGGGGCTGGAGGTCCGTCGAGCACACGCTGGACGAGGTCGACGAGGTTGGGGTCGAACGTGTCGCGCCAGCCGGTGTAGGTGTGGACGTCGCGGTTCTCGACGAGACGCGTGTCGTAGCCCTGTGCTGCGAGGGACCTCGTCATCAGCCGGTTGTTCTCGACGTTCTCCTCGATCAGGCCGCAGGTCAGCACGATGGGCACGGGGTCGACGGCCGGGCCGGAGCGCAGCACGCTGTCGACGAAGGAGGTGATGCGCTGGAACCGCTCGAAGGAGCTCTCCTGGTCGTCCAGGACGCGGTGGAAGAAGCTGCTGCTCTGCAGGTAGAGGCCGGCGAACGTGCCGGGATGCGACCGCTGGCAGTGCAGCATGGCGAGGCCACCCAGGCTGGCGCCCATGCCGAGCGTCACCGAGGTGGCAGCCACCTTGTGGACCGCGGGCACGAGACCAAGGGCGAGAGCACGGGAGTACGACGTGGACGCGGCGTAGCTCTCGTTGCGGTCGATCGGCGCGAGCAGGGCGGCTCGCATCGGCGGCAGCCGGCCGTCGTCGACCATCGCGTCCAGGAAGTGGGTGAGCGAGGACAGTGCGTCGTACTCCGGCCCGTCGTGCACCACCAGCAGCGGGAGCTCTGCAGCGTCGTCGCTCCCGTGCGCGGACCACAGCAGCGCAGGCACGTCTTGGGGGAGGGCTCGACTGGGCAGGGCGATCTCACGCCGGGGGCCGCGGGGCGGCTCCGCCTGCAGCCACTTCGGTGCGGAGTAGTCGGGCAGCTCGAGGACCGACTTGTCGCCGAAGGCACCGCCCACCCGCCGCGGGTTGAGCGGGTCACAGACCCACTCGCTGCCGCCGCCCTTGATCTGCAGCTCGAAGGAGTACTCCATGCGATCGACGTCCGGCCGGGGGACGCTGAGCACCCAGTCGTCGCCGTCCCGGGTGAAGCCCAGGAGCTCGCCCGGCAGGCGGACGTCCTGCTGCAGGCGGACCCCCCGCAGGCGCTTGTCGGGATCCGGCATCCGGAAGGTGAGCGTCTCCGCGGCTTCCTCGGTCGTCTTGTCGGTCCGCTCCATGGAGGTCCCGAGTCTAGGTCGTCCCGCCCTGCCGCTCCTGCGTCCACGCGCGCACCAGGTCCCGTACCGACAGCACGCCGATGACCTCGCTGCCCTCGCTCACGATGAGGTGCCGGAACCCGCCGGCGAGCATCGCCTCCGCCGCCTTGACCAAGGGCCAGCTGGGGTCGGCGACCACGGCGTCGCGGGTCAGGTGCTCAGCCGCCGCCTCGACCTCGGGGTTCTGACCGCTTGCCACAGCCTCGAGGACGTCGCGCTCGGTGAGGATGCCCGGGCCGTCCGCGTCGGGATCGTGGACGACGGCGGCCCCCACCTTGCGGGCAGCCATCGCCTGCGCGACCTGGCGCAGGGTGTGGGTCGGACCGACCGAGAGCACCTCGGTGGACATCGCGTCGCGGACCAGCACTGCAGCCTCCTCGAGCGGGGGCTGCCGACAGTAGGACGTCGGCCTCCCCCGCCGCTACACGACCCGGTGAAGCCAGCCGTGGGTGTCGGGCCGCCGGCCGTACTGCACGTCGAGCAGCATCTCGCGCAGCTGGGTCGTGACCGGCCCTGGGCCGCCGTCGCCGGCCACGGCCTCGCCGCCCGGCCAGCGCAGCGCGCCGATGGGGGTGATGACCGCCGCCGTACCGCAGGCGAAGGCCTCGACGACGGTCCCGTCGGTGGCCCCCTTGCGCCACTCGTCGACGTCGACGCGGCGCTCCTCGACGGTGTAGCCGAGCTCGCGCGCCAGGGTCACCACCGAGTCACGGGTGACGCCCTCGAGGATGGTGCCGCTCACTGCGGGGGTGACGAGGACGCCGTCGTCCTGGACCAGGAACACGTTCATCCCGCCCAGCTCCTCGACCCACCGGTGCTCGACGGCGTCGAGGAAGACGACCTGGTCGCAGCCGTTGTCCATCGCCTCCTGCTGGGCGACGAGGGAGGCGGCGTAGTTGCCGCCGGTCTTGGCCGCGCCGGTGCCGCCCGGAGCCGCCCGGACGTACTCCTGCGAGAGCCACAGCGAGACCGGGCGGACGGGCCCGCTGAAGTAGTTGCCGGCTGGGGACGCGATGACCAGGAAGCGTGCCGACTCCGACGGCCGGACGCCGAGGCCCACCTCGTCAGCGAACATGAACGGTCGCAGGTACAGCGAGGCGCCCTCGCCGTCGGGCACCCAGTCCTTGTCGGTGCGCACGAGCAGCTCGCAGGCGGCGACGAACGCGTCATCCGGGAACGGCGGCAGCGCCAGCCGCTGGCAGGACCGCACCATCCGCGCAGCGTTGCGCTCGGCACGGAACAGCGCGATG
>JAWWPK010000288.1:0-5577 GCA_033854925.1 Nocardioidaceae bacterium
GCTGGGCGAGCCGCTGGGCGAGCCGCTGGGCGAGCCGCTGGGCTGGTCGCCGCCCTTGCCACCCTTCGGGGGCTTCGGGGGCTTCGGCTTCTCCAGGTCGCCGGTCCAGGTGATCGGGTCGTAGTCCTGGGTGGGGCGGAAGCTGACCGCGGTCAGGTCGCCCCTCTTGGGCGCGAGGAAGACCAGGCAGGCCTTCAGCTTCCGCCCGGTCTTGAAGGTCTTGGGGAAGACGCCCGGCTCGCACGGCGTGAACGCGCTGGCGAAGGTCGTGGCCTCGACCAGGGTGTTGGTGCCGTCGACGATGTAGAGCGGGACCTTCTTGCCACCGAGATCGGTGTCGCCGCGGTTGGTGAGCGTTACGCGGACGAAGTAGGGGTTCGACTTACGCTGGCCCTGGTCGAGGTCCCAGCCGACGAAGGACTTCTTGAAGCTCGTCTGCTCGAGCCGGGTGACCTTGATGTCGAGGACGCCGACCACGTCCTGGCGCAGCTCGTAGGCGACGGTCGCGGTCTCACCGACCTGGAGCTGGCTACCCTCCGGGCTGAGCTCCACGCCCTCGGGGACCGGCAGCGTCGGGCCCGCTGAGTCCGACGACGACGCCGACGTCGACGTCGATCCGGACGCACCGGGCGACGCGGACGCCCCGACATCGGGGCCCTTGTCGCCGTTCGAACAGCCCGTGATCAGGCCCGCGCCGGCGAGCAGCACCACCGCAGCGAACGAACCCACCCTCCTCAGCACGCGGCCATTGTGCCCGGCACCGGGCGTCAGCACCCGACGAATCGCTCGGCGAAGTACGACGTGATGCCGTCGATCGACACCCGCTCCTGCGCCATCGTGTCGCGGGAGCGGACGGTGACCGCGTGATCCTCGAGCGACTCGAAGTCGACCGTCACGCAGTACGGCGTACCGATCTCGTCCTGGCGCCGGTAGCGGCGGCCGATCGCCCCGGAGTCGTCGAAGTCGACGTGCCAGGTCCTGCGCAGCTCGGTCGCGAGGTCCCGGGCCTTGGGCGAGAGGTCGGCGTTGCGGCTCAGCGGGAGCACGGCGACCTTGACCGGGGCGAGCCGCGGATCGAGCTTCAGCACCACCCGCTTGTCGACGCCGCCCTTGGTGTTGGGCGCCTCGTCCTCGTGGTAAGCGTCGGCGAGGAAGGTCATCAGGCTGCGCGAGAGACCGCCGGCGGGCTCGATGACGTAGGGGTAGTAGCGCTCGTTGGCGGCCTGGTCGAAGTAGGACAGGTCCTGGCCGGAGTGCTTGGCGTGGGTCTGCAGGTCGAAGTCGGTGCGGTTGGCGATGCCCTCGAGCTCGCCCCACTCCGAGCCCTGGAAACCGAAGCGGTACTCGATGTCGACCGTCCGCGTCGAGTAGTGGCTCAGCTTCTCCTGCGGGTGCTCGAAGTGGCGGAGGTTCTCGGGGTCGATGCCGAGCTCGGTGTACCAGCGGGTGCGCTCGTCGATCCAGTACTGGTGCCACTCGGCGTCCTCGCCGGGCTTGACGAAGAACTCCATCTCCATCTGCTCGAACTCACGGGTGCGGAAGATGAAGTTGCCCGGCGTGATCTCGTTGCGGAAGCTCTTGCCGATCTGGGCGATGCCGAACGGCGGCTTCATCCGCGAGCTGGTCACGACGTTCGCGAAGTTGATGAAGATGCCCTGCGCGGTCTCCGGGCGCAGGTAGTGCAGGCCGTTCTCGTCCTCGACCACGCCGAGGTAGGTCTTGAGCAGCCCCGAGAACTGCCGCGGCTCGGTCCACGCGCCGCGGGTGCCGCAGTTGGGGCAGGCAACGGTCGCGAGGTCGACGTCGTCGGGGTTGTCGAGCCCCTTCTTCTCCGCGACCTCCTCCTGCAGGTGGTCGGCGCGGAACCGCTTGTGGCACGACTGGCACTCGGTCAGCGGGTCGCTGAAGGTGTCGACATGGCCGCTGGCCTCCCACACCTTGCGCGGCAGGATGACCGAGGAGTCGAGGCCGACCATGTCCTCGCGCTGCTGGACCATGGCCTTCCACCACTGGCGCTTGATGTTCTCCTTCAGCTCCACGCCCAGCGGGCCGTAGTCCCAGGCCGACCTGGTGCCGCCGTAGATCTCACCGCACGGGTAGACGAACCCCCGGCGCTTGGCGAGAGAGACGACGAGGTCGACGGCGGACGCGGGTGGCTTGGCCACGGTGGGGCTCCCTGCTGGTCACGGCCGGCTGGCTGCCGGTCTGGCGTTTGTCGATGGACTGAAGCGTTCAGCCTAACGACCGCGTCGACTCGATATTCAGCACGGTCCCGGGCTCGACGACCTCGTAGCCGCTCGGCTCGTCCACCGCTCGGCTGAGCAGAGGAACGGCGTTCAGCTTCACGTCGTAAGCCGAGAGTGCGCGGCGGTAGGCGCCGACGTTCTCCCACCGGGTGGTGAGCACCCAGAGAGTGGGGTCGTCGAGGTTGCGGCCGATCCGGCCGTCGACGTACCCGGCCTGCTCGGCGAGCACGTCGTGAGCCGCCGTCAGCTGGGCGCGGAACGCCTCGCCCTCCTCGACGGGCACTGTGAACCTGTTGACGACCAGCACGTGTGAACTCTAGGTCGCATGGTCTGACTGCCCTTCAGCGTGAGACGGTCGAGCGGGATCCGCGGCGGATCCGGACGGTCATCTTCAACGAACTACCTTCGCCCCGCGTGCTTGTCGTAGATCGCGGCAGCCTTCCGGACGACTGGATCCGAGTCATCGCGCAGCCTGGCCGCGACGGCGTAGCCAGCGCCCAGGTCATCCGCGTCGCCGTACTTCGCGAACCACAGCGGCGCCGTGATCGCCGATCGCCTGCGCAGTGGATCGTCGCTCGCCGCAAGGTCGTGCAGGACGTCGTAGGGTCCTCCCGCGGTAGCGGCGCCGACTACCCAAGGAGCGGCGCGATCGACCATGTCCCATGTGGTGATCGCGTCGTGGTGGTCGAGGTAGGACTGCCGTAGCACGATGTCCGGTCTTTGTCGGGCGCTGAAGTCGAGAATGCAGAATGCCGCCATTCGAGGCTCGAACGCGTCGTTGGCGAAGAGCTCGTCGAGCTCGTCCGGCGAGAGTCCGACCGCGGACTTGGCCGTGTCGAAGAGGTCTCGCATCCGGACGCCGAAGGCCGATTCGCCGGAAGGCAGCCGCTTCGTCATCTTGGCGAGCTCGAGCTCGGAGGCGAGGTCGCGGAGCCGGGCAACGACGTCTGCGGCGGTGCGGAGATCGTCGTCCACAAGTCGAAAACCTACGTGAACTGCGCAACCAGTAGGTGCGCCAACGCTCGCCCACCCAGCGGCATGGTCGGGCGGAGCCCGTATGGCGGCCGGTCCGCTCGTCACTCAGGAGGACTTGGTGACGAGCTCAGTTCCAACGGATCGTTGGGCTCAGGTGCAGGAGAACCGGGTTTGCTGCGTGCCGCACGCGTGTTGTCAGGCCGTCGTCGAAGAACAAACCTCGCAGGCTCGACATAGTTGACCCGATGCCAACACGGACTGAGGGTGCACTCTTGAGATACCGGGAGGGTATGAACGCTCGGAAGACCCGTCCCTCCCTCGTCACGCCAACCCGGAATCCTGTGCAGGCAGCCGGTAGTTGCGAGTCATCAGTGGCGAACACGACGAGACATTCCAGTGGGCCGGACTTCGGCTCATAGATCTCGAAAGCGATCTCGAGCGAGGGAGTCTTCACCCTCCACTCGACCTGGCCAACCTTCGGTGCCTGCGCAAGCACCGTGGAGAGGGTGAGCCCCTTTGCGCGGTAAGAGGCACGCGAGGAGAGGATGTCGGCGCGCGGGAAGCTAGTCCCCTGACATCCATCGCCACAGGACTGGGAGTCCTGCCGGAGCACGTCCCCGGAAGTGTCTTGGTGAACGTACGTCTCGGCGCTCGCCGTCGCACCTGTTGCGAAGAGAGACCAGAGTGTCACGACCAAGGTCGTCAGCAGACGCACCCGGGGACCCTAACAGCCGTCAGATCGTCGCCACGCTGGTCGGATCTGAGAGGTAGTTAGGCCCGAGCACAGCCATCGCGGAGCGAGGCTGTAGAAACCCAAACCTCGCCCATGGCTGCGTCCCAAGGCGGCCATCCGCTCTGCCCGACCCTCGTCAGAGTCTCGCACGCTCTCTGCGGCATGGTCGGGCGGAGCCGACAGCGGCACGCCCAGACGCGCGCGTCAGTTCAGGAAATCGCTCCCTTCAAGCCCCGTTGGGTCGGCACCCAGCAACTCTTCGTGAAGCATGTTCAGGTCGTCAGTGCCAACGATGACTTCCTCGTCATCCTCGAACTTCACTGTCGCCATCGCCCAGCCGGTCGTGGCCGATTGGTTCCCGGGTTCAACACCTTCGCCGGCAAGTAGATACAAGAGACGGAACGCAGTCTCGTACTTGGATTCAGTCATCGCCTGAGCCACGTCTGCTGGCGTCACTCCGCTTGCGATTGCGCGAGCTGCTGCTGGGTGGTAGTTCTGGACATTCTCGACGCTAATGCCGCGCACCTCCGCCCAGATGACTCGAAGTAGGCGCTCTCGCAACTCCTGGTCTAGGGGCACGCGGTCACGCTAGTCATCTGTGTGCCCCGGTAGTCGCGAAGACCAGATCAGCGGCATGGTCGAGTGGCGCCCCGACAGCGGCATGCCGGGCGGACGCGCGTCAGGACTCCGTGCGAGAGATCTGGACGACGACCACGCCGAAGAGCCCCGACAGCATCAGGCTGTTCGGCACGCGGTAGAGGCTGCTGGCCATAGCAGCGCCGTAGTCGCTGACGGCGCGGATCGGCATCAGTGGAAGCATCTGCCTAGTCACGAATTGGCCCGGGTGGGTCAAGTCCGTAGCCCGCTCAGCAGCATGAGCGGGGGCGCGTAGGTCCCGTAGGCCGGTTGCGCCGAGTCGGTCATCGAGAGCCGGTGGTCACGTGTCGTTGAGCAGGCTCCCAAGAGCGAAAAGGCTCACGAGGACGCCAACGGGGATCGAGGCAACTACCGCGATGAGGACCCCGACTCCATACCGACGGGTGCGCGTCGACAGGCAGAGAAGTAGCCCGTTGAGGAGAGCCAGCGCCATCACGACGAGGATGGCCGTGATTGTGCCGTCCGTCACGGGCGTGGCTGAGTTCGCCGTTACGTCGAGGTCGTCCTGCACGCTGATGCTCACCGCGACGACCATCAGCACAGTCAAGTTGGCGAGAAGTAGAACCGCCAAAGGTGCGACCGACCAGATCCTCCGTCGCAACCCGTTCTCCATGCCTGCATGCTTGCGTAGGGACCCGCGTGCCGCGTGAGTATCAAACCTCATGTGTTGCATGAGTTGCGTGAGCAGGGGCCGTGGGGGCGAGCCCTGCGCGCGCACTAATGGCCGACGCGGCCACCTCAGGGGCCGTGGGTGGATCGATGCTGGTCGAGTCAACACTCCCGCACGTCGGCATGGTCGGGCTCCGCCCGCACGTCGGCATGGTCGGGCGGACCCGACAGGACACGTGCGGCCCTCGACACGTCCCAATGCTCAGAGGATGTCGGCCGTCGAGGTGTAGGTGTGACCGGTGGGTGTGGTGATCTCGACGGTGTGCCTGGGGCCGGGGATGGTGCGGGCGCTCCAGC
>JAWWPK010000289.1:0-2913 GCA_033854925.1 Nocardioidaceae bacterium
GCTCGCGCCTGGGAAGGCGCCCGCTCCGGTCGGTCGTGAGCAGCTCGAGGTCGTAGCCGCGCGCGGCGATCCGGCCGGCCACCTCGGCCACGTGCGACTCGATGCCACCGATCTCCGGTTGGGCCCGCGTCGCGATCATCCCCACGCGCGTCACGGGGCCAATGGTCCCAGAGGGGCCTATTGCACCGACGGAGATTGGTCCAGCAGCGCGTTGTCGAGCGCCGTGTTGCGTTTCACCCTGGCGCGCTCGGTGCGCAGCGTGCGGAACACCCGCAGGCCGTCGGAGACGGCGTGCAGGTTGGACTCGCCGTACAGCCGCTCCCGCTCGACGCTGGGGACCTCGGTGATGGCCAGCCCGGCGCAGGCGAAGCGACAGTTGATCAGGGTCTCGATCTCGAAGCCGTCTCCCCACAGCATCGCTGCCCCGGCCGGCGTGACCAGCTCGTGGTCGGGCAGGTCGAGGAGCGGGATCAGGTCTGCCCAGAACGCGTTGTAGCCGTAGCAGAGGTCGGTGAACCGGGTGCCGAAGGAGACGTTCATCCAGGTGTGCAGGAACCGGTTGCCGAGGCGGCGCACCGGAGTGATGTCCGCGCTGCCGCCGCCGACCCGGAACCGCGATCCCTTCGCGAAGTCCGCTCCCTCGACCAGGGCCGCCACGAACCTAGGGATCTCGGCTGGGTCCGCAGAGCCGTCCGCGTCGAACATCACGACCGCGTCGCCGGTCACCCTGGCGAAGCCGGCCGCGAGCGCGTTGCCCTTGCCGCTGCGCATCTGGGTGAGCGTGACGATGCCCGGAAGCACCTCCCGGGCGATCTCGACGGTGCCGTCGAGCGAGCCGCCGTCGACGAGGATCACCTCGTGGACCGGTGGCAGCGCCGGCAGCACCTCGCGCAGGTTTGCGGCCTCGTTGAGGGCTGGCACGACCACGCTGATCCGGGGCTCACGGGGGCGCTCGAGGGGCGGCGCCACCTCGGTCCCCGTGATCTCAAACGGCCTGCTGGCCACTGTCCGCTGAACCCCCCAAGTTCAACCAGGGGGCACAACCGCCGCCGCGTCACCGCGGCAGGACCCCCCAGTCCAGTTCAATCTAACCGGCTGTACCCCAACCGGCCAGAGGTGATGCCCCCGCAGTCTCCTAGCGGGTCAGCAGCGGGTCGAGCGCCACGGCCACGAAGAGCAGCGACAGGTAGAGGTTCGAGGCGTGGAACAGCCGCATCGGCTGGATCCTGACGAGGTCCTCGGTGCCGCGTGCGCGGCCCCACAGGCGGTGCGCCTCGAGCAGGAACCCGGCACCGAGCACAGCCGCAGCGATGGGGTAGACGATGCCGGTGCCGGCGATCGGCCACAGGGCCAATGAGACCGCCACCATCACCCAGCTGTAGATCACGACCTGACGGCCGACCTCACCGGCCGGTGCCACCACGGGCAGCATCGGGACGTCGACGTTGGCGTAGTCCTCGCGGTAGCGCAGCGCCAGCGCCCAGGTGTGCGGGGGGGTCCAGAAGAAGACCACCGCGAACAGCACGATCGGGACCCACGACAGCGCACCGGTGACCGCGGTCCAGCCGATCAGTGCCGGGAAGCAGCCGGCCAGCCCGCCCCAGACGATGTTCTGCGTCGTACGGCGCTTGAGCAGCATCGTGTAGCCGAAGACGTAGAACGCGTTGGCGGTCAGCGACAGCACCGCCGACAGCGGGTTGACCCACAGCAGCAGCACCACGGTCGACAGCGCGGCGAGCACGAAGCCGAAGACCAGTGCGGCCCGCGGCGACACCAGGTGGCGCGGCAGCGCCCGGCGCCGGGTCCGGCGCATCTGCTCGTCGATGTCACGGTCGTAGACGCAGTTGAAGACCGAGGCCGAGCCCGCCGAGAAGCTGCCGCCGACGACCGTGGCGGCGACCAGGCCGAGCGGCGGCACGCCCTGCGCGGCGAAGAACATCACCGGCACCGTGGTGAGCAGCAGCAGCTCGATCACGCGCGGCTTGGTCAGTCCGACGTACGCCGTCACCACGTCGCGGAGGGTGGGTGCCACAGCGCCGGTGCGCGCGATGCGCTGGACCGACTGGCCGACGTAGGTCACGGAGCCTCGTGGGTGCGTTCGACGGGTGGATTGGGCACTGAGGATTGGGCGCTGGAGCGGGTGTGAGTCTAGCCGTGGCCCTGAGTAGTGTCGGCAGTGCCCGAGCAGCCCCCCGAAGGAGTGCAGTGAGCGCCACATCCGACCTCGACTGGAACGAGCTCGACGACAAGGCCGTGGACACCGTTCGGGTGCTCGCCATGGACGCCGTGCAGAAGGTCGGCAACGGCCACCCCGGGACCGCCATGAGCCTGGCCCCGGCGGCGTACCTGCTCTTCCAGAAGGTGATGCGGCACAACCCCGCCGACCCGCACTGGCCGGGCCGGGACCGCTTCGTGCTGTCGGCCGGCCACTCCTCGCTCACCCTCTACCTGCAGCTGTTCCTCGGCGGCTGGGGGCTCGAGCTCGAGGACATCAAGACCCTCCGCACGTGGGGCAGCAAGACCCCTGGCCACCCGGAGTACGGCCACACCGCCGGCGTCGAGACCACCACGGGTCCCCTCGGCCAGGGCATCGGCAACGCGGTCGGCATGGCGATGGCCGCCCGCAAGGAGCGCGGTCTGCTCGACCCGAACGCCGCCGAGGGTGCCTCGCCGTTCGACCACCGCATCTTCGCGATCTGCTCCGACGGCGACATCGAGGAAGGGGTCTCCGCCGAGGCGTCCGCGATCGCCGGCGTGCAGCGGCTCGGAAACCTCACCGTCATCTACGACGCCAACCAGATCTCGATCGAGGACCAGACCAACATCTCGTTCAGTGAGGACGTCGCCGCGCGTTACAGCGCCTACGGCTGGGACGTCGCCGACGTCGACTGGCGCGGCAGCGGTGACGGCGCG
>JAWWPK010000290.1:0-3275 GCA_033854925.1 Nocardioidaceae bacterium
GGTGGAGCCCAGCCCGCCGACTGGCCCGAGCTGTGCGAGGCCGCGGCGAAGGCCGAGGCCGACGGGGCGGTCAAGGTGTCCGGCCTGTGGAGCCACTTCGCCTTCGCCGACGGCGGGCCCGACCATCCCACCAACAGCAGGCAGACAGCGGTCTTCCGGGAGGCACTCGACATCGCAGCCCGAGCCGGACTGGAGCCCGAGGTCAGGCACCTCGCCAACTCCGCTGCCACCCTCACCGCTCCGCCCACGCACTTCGACCTGGTGCGACCTGGGCTCGCGGTCTACGGCCTCTCGCCCGTCCCCGACATCGGCAGCCCGGCGGACCTCGGTCTGCGTCCGGCCATGACCCTGCTGTCGACGGTCGCCCTGACCAAGCGGGTGCCCGCCGGGTCAGGTGTCAGCTACCTGCACCGCTACGTGACCTCGGCGCCGACGTCACTGGCCCTTGTGCCGCTCGGCTACGCCGACGGGGTGCCGCGCAGCGCAACGAACCTCGCGCAGGTGCAGCTGCGTGGTCGCCGCCGGACCATCGCGGGGACGGTGTGCATGGACCAGTTCGTCCTCGATGTGGGAGAGGACGACGTCGACGCAGGTGACGAGGTGGTCCTCTTCGGACCGGGGACCGGTGGGGAGCCCACTGCGCAGGACTGGGCAGACTGGCTCGGCACCATCAACTACGAGATCGTGACCCGCGTCGGCGCCCGCGTGCCGAGGACCTACACAGGGGAGCAGCCATGACCGCCCGCCGTCGCGCCGGCGCCGTCGGTGCGGTCGCCGGTGTCATCGCCGTGGGCGCCGCCGCCGGCCTGGCCGCGGAGCGCTACGCCGTCGGCCGCTCCCGGCTCCGACCGGATCCCGAGGCCCGTGAGCCGTTCTTCTCACTGCCTGCCGACCGCGTACGGCGCGTGGTCGCTGACGACGGCGTGCCGCTGCACGTGGAGGAGCTCGGGCCGGAAGGGCCCGTTGCCGGCCCGACCGTCGTCTTCGCGCACGGCTACACGCAGGAGATGGCGGTCTGGCACTACCAGCGGCAGGCCTTCGCCGCCGACAACCCCGGGCGGCTGGTCTTCTACGACCAGCGCTCGCACGGCCGCAGCGGACGCAGCCCCGCAGCGCACTCGACGATCGACCAGCTCGGCCGTGACCTGCATGCGGTGCTGCAGGCCTGCGCGCCGCGCGGTCCGATCGTGCTCGTCGGCCACTCGATGGGCGGCATGACCATCATGGCGCTGGCCGACCAGCACCCTGAGCTGTTCGGGCCGCGCATCGTGGCGGTCGCGCTGCTGTCGACCAGCACGGGCAGCCTGGCGCAGGCAGCGTTCGGACTGCCGTCCGCCGTCGTACCGGTCACCAGTCGGGTCCTGCCGTTCCTCACCCGTGGCATGAAGAGCCGCCCCCAGGTCTTCGAGCGAGGCCGGCGGCTCGGCACCGACCTGGCGTTCCTGATCTCCCGCTCCTGGGCGTTCGGGACCCGCGACGTCAGCCCGGCTCTCGTCGAGTTCGTCGAGAAGATGACCGCCAACACGCCCGTCGACGTGATCGCGGAGTTCTACGACACGTTCGTCGACCACGACAAGCTGGCCGCCCTCGACGTGCTGGACCGCGTCGAGACGGTCATCCTCGTCGGGAGCAAGGACAAGCTGACGCCGCTGTCGCACAGCCAGGTGATGGCGGAGGCGCTGCCGTCCGCGCAGCTCGTGGTCGTCGAGGGCGCCGGGCACATGGTCCAGCTCGAGCGTGCGCCGCTGGTGACCCTGCACCTGCGCGCGCTGCTTCGCAGAGCCGCCAAGTCCGTCGCCCGCTCGGCGTGAGGTCGAGCGGGTCGCAGTGAGTGGTGTGAACGTCGAGCGGGTGCTCGGCCCGGTGGACGTGACGCAGGTGCAGGAGCTCACCCGCCGCTCCTTCGGCGCGCTCCGGGAGCTGTCGCCGCCGTCCGGTGCCCTGTCCGAGTCCACCGAGACCATCGCTGCCGACTTTGCCGAGCACGGCGGCCTCCTGCTACGCGACGATGCGGGCCGGCTGCTGGCCGCCTGCCGCGTACGACGGGAAGGGCTCGTCTGGGTCATCCGCCGCTGTGCCGTGGACCCGGCATCCCAGGGCGGAGGGCTTGGTCGCCTGCTCGTCGGCGCGGCGCACGACTGGGCGCGGGAGGAGGGCGCTGTCCGCACACACGTCGGGGTGCGCGACGCGTTGCGCAGCAGCCGGGCGTTCTGGGAGAGCGTCGGCTACAGCCCGCTGGTCGGGCAGGGCTTCTGGACCGAGATGGTGCGGCCACTGCCGCTGGTGCTTGTCGGGCCGGAGGCAACGCGTGCGCTCGGCGAGCGGCTGGCCGGCGAGCTGCGGCCGGGTGACCTGGTCGTGCTCAACGGGCCGCTCGGTGCCGGCAAGACCGCCTTGACGCAGGGGATCGGTGCCGGCCTGGGTGTCCGTGGCTCGGTGACCAGCCCCACGTTCGTGCTGGCCCGGATCCATCCCGGACCGCTGCCGCTGGTGCACGTCGACGCCTACCGGCTGCGCGAGTCGGGCTGCAGCCGGCTCGAGCTCGACGACCTCGACCTCGACGCGTCCCTCGAGGACAGCGTCACCGTCGTGGAGTGGGGCGAGGGCCTCGTCGAAGGGCTGTCGGAGGCGCGGCTGGAGATCCGGCTGGACCGGCCGGCGGAGCACGAGCGGACCGCCGAGGTGCGGCCGGTCGGGGCCCGGTGGTCAGCCTTCGGCTGAGGCACACTCGTGGGCATGTCACTGACCATCGCGAGCATCCTGGCCGAGTCGTCGGTCCGCCACGGCGACCGCACCGCCGTCGTACTCGGTCCGGACCACACGACCTACCGCGAGCTGTGGCACGGTGCCCGGCAGTACGCCGCCGTGCTGCGCGAGCGGGGCATCGAGCCGGGTGACCGTGTCGCCCTGCTGCTGCCCAACACGACGCACTTCCCGCTGGCCTACTACGGCGTGCTCGCACTCGGTGCCGTCGCCGTCCCGGTGCATGCGCTGCTCAAGGCGGAGGAGATCCAGTACGTCCTCGAGGACTCCGGTGCCAAGACCCTCATCTGCGCTGCACCGCTGCTCGGCGAGGGAGCGAAGGGCGCGGAGCTGGCGGGGGTGCCGGTGCTGTCGGTCATGGATTCCCCGGGAGGAGTGACAGCTGACATGACGGTCGAGCGGATCGACGAGCTCGCGGCGGCGAGCGAGCCGGTCGGCGGCTTCGTGCAGCGGGAGCCGGGTGACACCGCGGTCGTGCTCTACACGAGCGGCACCACCGGCAAGCCCAAGGG
>JAWWPK010000291.1:0-11044 GCA_033854925.1 Nocardioidaceae bacterium
GACCGCTCCGCCGAAGGCGTGCACGACGCTGTCGACGGCGGGGCTGGCGACGCCCGTGGTGAGGCTGCAGCCGACGAGGAAGTCCGCGGCTTCGATGCCTGCACCGTTCAAGAACGACCCGCCGACGTAGAGCGTGCCGCCGACCACCTGGAGGGCGTTGACGGTTCCGTTGAACGACGGGCCGGGAGGACCGACGTTGACGCAGAAGGGCTTCCAGGTCCCGGCGTCGTAGACCGCGAGGAAGTCTGCGTTGACGTCGCCACCGGCGTCCGTGAAGGCGCCGCCGGCGTAGATCTTGCCGTTCGCCACGGCCAGTGCATGGACGTCGCCGTTGAGCGAGCTCGCCAGCCCGACCGCGCTCCACGCCGACCCGTTCCAGCTCGCGATCCGGTTCGTACCGGTGACACCGCCGGCGCTGGTGAACTTCCCCCCGGCGAGCAGTGCGCCGGAGGGGCCAATGTTCATCGCCAGGACGTCGCCGTTCAGCGACGGCGTCGTGCCCCCGGGCCCGATGCCGAGGCGGTCCCAGCCGCCTGGACCGACGGCGTGGGACGGCAGACCGTTCCCGACGACGGCCAGGGTGACACCGAGGGCAACGATGGGCGCAAACCGGGAAAGCCTCATGGGCACGTCCTTCCGTGACTCGGGAGGCTACCCCCTCCAGCGCAGCCCGGGCGTTGGCCCAGGCGTGCCATTGACCGGCCTCACCAGGCCGGTGCGGGACCTCCGAACGGCAGCTCGACGAGCGGCGGCCCCAGTCTCGACACGTCCCGGAGGATCCAGTCGTCGCGCAGCAGCAGCATCGCGGAGGCCGGGCGGAGCACCAGCCACAGCCAGCGGCCGTCGGCCTCGCCAGCGACGACCGAACGGTCCCACTCGCCGAAGGCCGCCGACGTCGAGACCGGCCAGAGCGGGATGCTCTTGGAGTCGATCCTGACCCGGACCGATGGCGGTCCCTCCCCGACCTCGGCGCCGGGGTCGTCGTGGAGGGTCCCGGCGATGCGGGCGCCGAGACCGATCCCGGGCTCCTCGTTGATCACGAGAACATCGACCGGTCCGTCCAGGGTCGAGGTTCCGGAGACGCAGGTCATCGCGGCGCGGCCCCGGTCGACGGTGCCGACCGCGGCGAAGTCGGTGACCCGCCACCCCGGGCTCAGCGGCCAGGGCAGGTACGTCGGGAAGCGCGCAGCGGCACCCAGGTGCTCCACGAACGCGTCGTACGACGCCTCGGTGGGCCGCCAGAGCGGGTCGACCACTCCGTGGTCCGGACACGACCACAGGTCGTCTACCTGCGCGATCGGCGTCGTGCAGCGCGGGCAGCCGACCGTGAGAGCCATGGTCAACGGTCCAAGACAGGTGCGAGGCAGGTCAAGAGTTCCACCGCAGCACCGCCCGGTCGTCGCGCTCGTGGCCGAGCACCGAGATCGTGGCGGTCCCGAGCACGAACAGCCGTCCGTCCGCGACCGGCAGCCCAAGCCAGCGTGCCGCCAGCACGCGCAGGGAGTGGCCGTGCCCGAACACCAGTACGTCGCCGGACGCGCCGCCGGCGCGGTCGACCACCCGGTCCAGCCGCTCCGCCACCTCCTCGGCGCTCTCGCCGCCCGGGCAGGGGTGCGTCCACACGGTCCAGCCCGGGACCGACTCCCGGATCTCGTCTGTCGTGACCCCCTCGTAGTCGCCGTAGTCCCACTCCGCGAGGTCGTCGTCGAGCTCGGCAGCAGGGAAACCCGCGAGCTCCGCCGTACGGCGCGCCCGCTCGCGGGGGGAGCTCAGGACCAGCGCGAAGTCGTGCCCGGCGAGCCTCGGCGCCAACGCCCGAGCCGCGTCCTCGCCCTCGGGCAGCAGTGCCACATCGGTGGTCGAGGTGTGCCGCCCGGCCTCGCTCCACTCCGTGGCACCGTGCCGCACCAGCCAGAGGTCGCCCACGAGAGTGAACGTAGCTGTCCCAGCGCGGGTTGCGGAGGTTTCGACACGGTCGGATCAGTCTTCAGCGAGGACGACAACGGCGTCGCCCGGGCCGATCGTGTAGATCTGCGACTTCGGCGGGTTGACGACCACCCCGAACTTGAGCCCCGGCTCGGCCAGCAGCGCCGACTTGAGGCCGATCGCGGTCTCGTTGCGGCGCGTCGCGCCGGCCACCACGGTGGCCCAGCTGACGTCGTCACCCGGCTGGACGTACCACTCGGCGGGCCGCAGGTAGATCTCACTGCCCTCGGCGCCGAGGAGCTCCTTGAAGACCGCCTCCAGCCGGCCGTCCTCGGAGAGCTGGGTGACCAGCAGCGACACGATCTCGCCGCTGACCACGATGTCGTCGACGTCCGCGACGGATGCGAGCACCCGGTTGCGGTCGTCCATCATCTCGCTGACCACGGGTGTCTCCGAGCCCACCTTGCGCAGGATGTCGCGCACGTGGAGCAGCGACACGAGCGTCCGTGAGTCAGCCGCCTGGGCCTCGAGGTCGCGGTCGTAGCAGAGCACGATGATCTGGTCGAGCGCCGCGCCGACGTGCTCCTCGAGCACGGCACGGTTGGTCGTAGAGGCCTTGACCACCGTGACGGCAAGGTTCTCGAAGGACGGCACGACGGGATCCCCGAATGCGGTCAGCACGGTCAGGGAGGAGCCGGGCGGCGCGTAGCGGTCCAGCTCACGGAGCACGATCGGGGCGCGGTCGTTCCAGCCGATCAGCAGTGCCGCGGTCGGGTGCACGTCGTCGCCGGCCTGCTCCCCGAGCCGGTTGAGGGCCGGCTCGGTCAGGGACTGGGACTGGCCCTCGAGCGCCGAGTCGTCCTCGACCACGACGATCAGGGTCTGGTCGGCGGTGAGGACGGTGTCCGGCGGCGGGTTGAGCTTGGAGGTGGCGCCGTCGACGATGCCCACGACGGACGCCGCCTCGAACGCCTGCTGCGCCTCGGCGTACGTCGACCCGGCCAGGCCGTGCTTCTCGAAGAAGTAGAACTCGTCCCCCGAGTAGTCGAACAGCTCGGTGTAGACGGCTGCGGCGCCGGACTGGCGCGAGGTCTGCACGACCAGCTTGGCCACGGTCTCGCGGATGTCGAGCAGCGTGGTCCGGCCCTTGCCGACCAGCGCGGCGGCCTCGAGGTTGCTCGGGTCCTGGATCTCGGCGACGATCCGCGGCCCGTCCTCGCCGCTGTGGGTCAGCGCTAGCAGCGTCTTGATGACCTCGGAGTCCGGGTCGTCGGAGTCCGGAGCCAGGAGGATCACCGACCGCGCGGTGTCATGGCTGCTCAGGCGCAGGTCGTCGAGGTCCATCGGCGACCCGGACCGGCAGATGATCTTGGTGCCCCGGCGCTCGGGCACCTTGACCTTGAGCTCGTCCTCCATGTCGACCTTGTCTCGGTCGGCGAGGATCACGATGACCGGGTCCTTGCGGCTCTCGTTGGCCAGGGTCAGCTCGGAGATGATCGTGAAGATCGACTCCGACCAGCCGAGGATCACGGTGTGCTCCTTCTCGAGGACGATCGAGCGGCCGCGGCGCAGGTCGGCCAGCTTGGAGTCGATGCCGTTGGCCAGCACACCGATAAGGGCACTGACGATGAACAGGCCGCCGAGGGTGAGCGCCAGCAGCGTGAGAAGGAAGGGCCAGCTGCCCGCGTCACCTCCGATGGTGCCGGGGTCGAGAGCGTGCAGCAGGTTGTAGAAGAGCTGCTCGAAGAAGTTGTGCTTGTAGTCGCCCTTGCCGAGCTGGAACACCGTCAGGATCGCGGAGAAGACCACGATCAGCACCACGGTTGCGCCGATCAGCCAGGCAATCAGCGCCGGCGTCCCCGACGACATCGAGTTGTCGAACATGTAGCGGAGCCGGTCGCCCAGCCCCGACTTCTTCTCCGTCGCCGTCTTGACCGACGGACCACGGCTCTCGGCCATCGCCTTGGCCGTGCGGACCCGCAGCTGCTGTCCCGTGCGCGCCATACCAACTCCCGTTCGAAATTTTGACCCGGGGCATCCTCTCCCACCGGGGCGAACGAGTCACTGGCACGATCGGGCCATGGATGAGGCCGTTCGACGCGCAAGAGGGGCCGCCGCGCTCGCGTTCGCCACCCAGGGCCTGGTCTTCATCAGCCTCACCACCCGGTTGCCGCGATTCTCCGATCGCTGGGACCTGTCCGCGGTCCAGCTGTCCCTGGTGCTGCTCATGATCGTGCTGCTCGCCGGCGGCGGCTCGGTGGCCGCCGAGCTGGTGGCGCACCGCAGCTCGAGCGGCCGCACGCTGCGGACCGGCCTGGTCATCATCGGCGCCGCGGTCCCGGTGGTCGCCAGTGCGCCCGGCGTGGTGGTCTTCGTGCTGGGGCTGGCGGCGTACGGCGTGGGAGTGGGCATCGTCGACGCGTCCAGCAACATGCAGGCGGTGGCGGTCGAGCACCGGTACGGCCGCCCGATCCTGCCGTCGTTCCACGGCGCCTGGACCTTCGGCGGCATCATCGGTGCCAGCTACGCGCTCGCTGCGGCACACCTGCCGCTGTGGACGGCCGGCCTGGTCGCGGTGGTGCCGCTGGTGGCCCTCGGCGCGCCGTACCTCGCGCGCGAGCACGGCGAAGAGCTGGCAGCCGCCCAACGGGCCCAGCAGGCCGACGTCCCGTGGCGGCCGATCCTGCTGGTCGGGCTCGGCATGGTGCTCTTCTACATGGTCGACACGGCCTCGCAGACCTGGGGACCGACGTACCTCGACGACGTGGTCGACGCGCCGCACTCCCTCGTCGCCCTGGCTACACTCCCCTACCTGGTGGCCAGCCTGGTGCTCCGGCTCGCCGGCGACTCCCTGGTGACGAGGTACGGCGCCACGCCGGTCCTGCGGGTCGGTGCCGTCGTCGCCTCGTTGGCCCTCCTGGTCGTGGTGACCGCACCGACCTGGCCGGTCGCGGTTTTCGGCTTCACGCTGCTGGGTGCCGGGGTCTCGGTGATCGCGCCACTGAGCTTCTCCGCGGCTGCCCGCATCGCCGGCGGCGAGCAGGCACGGGTGGACGCGGTGATCGCCCGGTTCAACCAGTTCAACTACGTCGGCGGTCTGCTCGGCGCCGTACTCACCGGGCTGGTCGGTGCGGGGTCGCTCCGGCTCGGCTTCGCGGTTCCGATGGTGCTGATCCTGGCCATGTTGCCGCTGGCCCGCGCCTTCGCACCGGCGGGGCAGCGCAACCTTCCGGCTGCGGACCGGGTCTGACCTTTCCCAGTGACCTGGGTTGACTAGACAGGCCTCGCGAGCGTCGTTGAGGGCGCCTCGCCGAAGGTTTGCCGGTACGTCGACGCGAATCGGCTCATGTGCAGGAACCCGAACCGCGTGGCGACCGAACGGACAGTCGCCGACTCGTGGTTCGCCTCCAACAAGGCCTCGCGTACCCGACGCAGCCGCAGCTGGCGCAGGTACGCCATGGGGGGCACATCGAAGTCCCGCTTGAAGCCCTCCTGCAGAGCTCGGACGCTCAGATGGACCGCCTGAGCCAGGCGTACTGACGTCCACGGCTCCCCCGGGCGTTCCTCCAGGAGCTCTGCGGCGCGAGAGACGGCACCCAAGCCGCCCGCCGAAGCAGAGCGGTTGAGCTGCTCCCTGTAGTTGTGCGGCTGTCCGATCAAGAGTCCGTCCAGCACCACGCTCTCGATGTGCCGTGCCGCCAGCGGGAGGTCGGCGAGACCGGACGGACCTGCCAAGGTGCCGTGGACGAGCTGCAGCGCCGGCTGCCACAGCCGACCCAGTCCGCTTCGCAGATCCATGCTGAACTCGAACGAAAGAGGCGCATCCAGGCTGCGTCCGAGCAGTCGCTCGAGCTCGTCCTCGAGTGTCTCGCGGGACACCATGAGGCACAGCTGAGCACAGTCCTCAGACCACGAGATGTCCGCTGGCGCTTCGGGCGGGAAGATCCCCGCGACACCTCGCTCGAGGACAACCGCTTCGGCCGCGCCCGTGCGCGAGTTCGCCTTCCCCCGCAGGGGGAGGTTCACGTGGAAGTTCGTGGCTCCTGCGGTGACCATGTGGACCGATTCGCCGTAGCTGAGCAGACCTGCAGTGAGGTCACCCATGCGCGTGGCGGCCAGGTCCATGTCCACCGAACGCGTGCGCCGCGGCAACCGCAGCCAGTTCGGCAGATAGACCTGCGAAACCAGGTGCTGCGCCTCCTCAGGGTCAGTCACTCCCATGGCCCGCACAGGTCTTGCCGCTTTCACTTCTGCCACCGGAGATAGAGGACCCCTCAGGGATGTCTGGGCCAATGGTAGAAGCCCTGCGAAGCACTCGTTGGCCGAACAGCTCGGCGGGCGAGCCTGAGGCGGCCGCCGCACTGGCACCCATCCGCTCCGGCCGCGCACAGCCACCACACAGCATGAGCGCCGGCGCTTGCCTGCTTGGCTGCGGCGCAGGCTTCATCGAGCCGCTCAGCGCGGTCCAGTGCCCGAAATACGCGGGTTGTCCGTGACCCATGTGCAGGCCTGCTGTGCGTGGCTCATATTCCGAGCATCCTCTGGCCCAAGCCCGACCCGATGACCCACAACAACCCGAGTGCCAGACGCGGGTGGTTCGGAGCCTCGACCGGCTGGGGCCACCGTCTTGCCCACCACAACCCGCTTGATCCGCCTGAACAGAATCGTAGAAGGGAATCATGCTGGAGAGCTTCGACTTTGAGCTCCCCCGGGTCGACCTACCTGAGATCCTGCTGCGCCAGGAAATTACCCAGAGTGGCCCTCGATGAGTTCTGTGGGTCCCAGGGTGATGATGTCCGTCTGGCAGGACTTGGCTCCTGTGGTGGGCACTACTGACTCGTCGTTCGTCGTCGACCGCATCAGCGTTGACGTCGAGGGGTTCTTGGGCCGTCCTCCCGACGAGTTCATTGGCAAGTCGATGATGCGGCTCGTTCACAGCGAGGACGCCGCAGACCTGATGGTGGGGCTCGCGCAAGCCACCATCGAATCATCAGGGGTGGCATTGCCGATTCGTACGGCATCCACTCGAGGCGAAACGAGGTTTTCTCAGCTGCTGATGGTTCCACTCGCACCGCAGCCCGGCTTCGGATTCGTTCTGCGTATCAGCGATCAGACACGTGAACTCGACACGATGAGTAGCGAGGACTGGTTCGGTTGGCGGCTCCGACGAGACATCGAACTGGTAGCGGGCCCTGGCCGAATCCCCGAGGTGTCTCCGCGCGAACTCGAGATCGTTGGCCGCCTCGTGACCGGCGACCGGGTGCCGGCCATTGCAGCAGCGCTGTTCATCTCTCAAAGCACCGTTCGCAACCACCTGTCTTCAGTGTTTCGCAAGCTGGGGGTCAACTCGCAGCAAGAGCTCATATCCCTGTTGCGAGTTGGTGGACCTCCACCGACGGACAGCTGACCCGGACCTGCCGCCATGGAAAACCCCAGGGTGACGATGACCTCCGGTGCCCGGCCGTGCGGTCACCCAGCCGTTGCCTGCTGCAGTGGGAGGTCGACCACGAAGGTCGTCCCCCGCTTGTGCGTGGAAACCACCGACACCTTTCCACCGTGGTTGTGTGCGATCGACTGGAGGATGCTCAGGCCGAGCCCGGATCCAGGTATCGCACGCTGCTCAGCCGTCGATGAGCGGAAGAACCTGGTGAACAGGTGGGCCTGCTCGGCCTCGGGGATGCCGATGCCGTTGTCGCTGACCTCGAGGCGCGCATAGCAACCTTCCCTGCGCAGCGTGCACCGGACCCATCCTCCGTCCTCGGTGAACTTCACGGCATTGGTCAGCAGGTTGGACACCAGGCGCTCGAGGTGGCGGGCATCGCCGTCGATCACTAGGGGGATGGGGGGCATCTCGAAGGTCATCTCGAGTCGCCGCCCCTCGACCAGCGGCTGCAACGCGGACCTCGCGGCGAGGACCACCGCGGCGAGGTCGACGTCGGTGTGATCTTGGGGGGCCGCCACCTGTTCGAGCCTCGCGAGGGTCAACAGGTCGTCCGCCAGCGCGGTCAGCCGTTGGCTGTTGCGGTCGATGGTGTCGACCAGCCTGTGCTGCGTGACGTTGAGTTCACCCGTCGTCTTGTCCTTGAGAAGCTCGGTGTAGCCGGTGATGCTGGTCATGGGGGTTCGCAGCTCGTGGATCACCGTCACCAGGAACTCGGTCCTGGTCCGATCGAAGATGCGGAGCTTCTCCAACGCCTCGCGTTCGGTCGCGGACACGGCCTCCAAGTCGACGCGGGCCCGGGCGTTGAGCAGGTAAGCGGTCGCCACGTCCGCGAGCGTCTGGGCCGCCGCCATCGATGCGCTGCTCAGCGGTCCCGCCGTCTTGCGGTACAGGTCCAGAGCGCCCAGGCCCCGGTTGCCGTCTCGTAGAGGAAAGGTGAAGACCGCCACCAGGCCTTCCGAGAGCGCGCGCTCGGCGAACAGCGGAAAGCGGTCGTCCTCGGCCAGGTCCGGGATGGCGATGGGTCCGTCGGTCTCGTACGCCGCCAGGCAAGGCCCCTCCCCGAATTCGGACTGGAGCCTTTCGAATCTCAGGGCCGACTCGTCGGAGGTGGCGATGAACCTTGGCTCGCCGGCCGCGGAGATGAGAGTGACGCCCGCCGCGTCGATCGGGAGCACGTCCACGATGCGGTGCACCAGGTGGTCAAGGATCCCCTGAATCGGGAAGTCCGTGGCCAGCGTTCGAGCGAACTCACTCAACACATCGGAGAGGCGATCCCTGCGCAACATGATTTCTTCCCTGAACACACGTGATTCGCGTATCCGCAGGGACCGGGCGGAACCGACATTCGCGGCTGAGCCACCCCACCTCCGAAGGCATCCTCTTGGGGCACCATTGCCACCCAGAACCCATGGCCTGCCGCCGGGAGTGGGCGGCAGGCCACTGTTCGAGCATAAGGACTCGCAGGGGTCGAAGACATGGGCGAAGTGTCCGTCTTCCGAGGAGGGAGTCACCGACATTTCGCGAGGTGGTCAGCAGGCACGTCAGGGTGTCCAAACATTGCCTGACCTGCATGATCAAGGCATTGCGCGCGGTGAGGCCCGGGTCGAGGGCTCCGACGAGGAGATCGGATGAGGACCCTCGGGTCGCGAGTCACGTCTGGCCGGATCCTGTGGGCTCGTCGCGCTCTCGTGTGTCTGTCAGCTGGCGCGGCCGCAGGCGTCGTGACGGCGACCGTGTGGACCCTTCGTGGCGCCGTGAGGCATCGGCATGACCCCCTTCGACTGAGCCAGCTCCGACGTCGGTGACGTCCCAAAGGATTCCCTCCTCGGAAACGGACACTTCGCCCATGTCTTGGACCCTGCGAGTTCCTAGGCTCGAACAGTGGCCTACCGTCCGACCCCCGGCGGCGGGCCACTGGTCTGGGTTGGTGCTCGATGACGGAGGATTGGTTCGTCGTAGCGGTCGACCGGGTCGCCGAGGCTGGTCGCCAGGCCTGCCTGGCGATCGAGACCGCGGTAGGTGCGTTGCGGGAGGGCTGTGAGGCGCGGAACGCGGGTCGTTCTGTCGTCGACGTCGTCGATCAGCTGATCGCCGCCGGCGGGCGGGAGACTCGCCTGGCCGCGGCTGACGCGTTCTGTGACTACGAGCGCGCAATCTCCTCGGTGCGTGCTGGTGTCGTGCGCGCGCTTGTCGACGAGGGTGGTCTGTCGCTGACGGACGTGGCGAACCGCATGAAGATCTCAAGGCAAGTGGCTGCCCGGCTCTACGATTCGGTGCCGGAGGGGTAGGGACGAAGGTCCCGGCTGAAGCGGGACCAAGGGCCCTGCTGGCACCCCCGGGGTGCTTGCCGACGGTTCATTCGTGACGACTTCCTCGCTCCCCGCGACCGCTGGGCCCGACGCCGGGACGCTTCGTCTTGAGGGCCCTGTTCGGGACCGGCAGGACACAGAGAGGATCGCCGAGTTGATCCCCCACATCGTGTGGACCGCGTCACCGGACGGCGCCACCACGTACTTCAACCGGCACTGCACGGACTACACAGGCTGCCCCCGAGAAACCAGCTACGAGTGGAAGTGGGTCACGTTCGTCCACCCCGAGGACGCCGAGCGGGCCGCACGGGCCTGGCAGCTCGCCACGACGACCGGCACCGACTACTTGCTGGAGTGCCGGGTCCGCCGCTTCGACGGGGTCTTCAGATGGCATTCGTTCCGAGCAACTCCTCGTCGCAATGCCCTCGGTGAGATCGACCTGTGGATTGGCGCCGCGACCGACATCCAAGACCAGAGGCAGCTGGAGCTCGCTCTGCGCCGCGCGGAGCGGGAGGTCACGGAGTCACTCACCCTCCTGCAGAGCATCGAGGCGGCGACCCCGGTCGGTTTCAAGCTGGTCGATCGCGACCTGAGGGTCGTTCGGATCAATCAGACGCTGGCCGACATCAACGGCTTCCCTGTCGAAGACAGCATCAACCGCACCGTCGCCGAGCTCGTGCCCGACATCTGGCCACAGCTCGGGAACGTCTACCGACGCGTGCTCGCGGGCGAAACGGTCAGCAACGTCGACGTCAGCAGACCCAGTGCCGTGGACCCGCACCGCATGCGCCACTGGCTTGCCAGCTACTACCCGGTGCGCATCGAGGGCGAGATCATCGGTGTCGGCAACGTCGTGGTCGATATCACCGAACGGAAGGAAGCCGCAGAGTTCCGCGCCGTGGTGATGGACAACATGGCGGAGGGCCTCTACGCCCTGGATGCCGATGGGCTCGTGACCTACGTGAACCCTGCCGCGGCAGAGATGCTCGGGTGGACCGAAGCCGAGCTGCGCGGCAAACCGATGCATGCGACTGTCCACTTCCAGCGGGCCGACGGCCACAGGCTCCCGAGCGAGGAGTGCTCTCTCCTCCAGGTCCGCACTCAGGGCCGGAGCATTCGGATTCTCGACGACGCCTTCACACGTAAGGATGGTTCGATCTTCCCCGTTGCCTACTCCTCCGCACCACTGCGGAGCGGACCCACTGTCCACGGTGTCGTCGTCGTCTTCCGCGACATCACCGAAGAGAAGAAGGAACAGGCGGCCGCGCAACGGGAGCTCGACGCCCTCACGTGGGTCGGACGCATCCGCGACGCGATCGACGAGAACCGGCTCGTCCTGTACTCCCAGCCCATCGTGCCCCTCGCC
>JAWWPK010000292.1:0-10872 GCA_033854925.1 Nocardioidaceae bacterium
CGCTGCCGTCCTCGCCGTCGGCCTGGTGCTGTGGTCCGCGCCGCTGGCGGCGGTGGCGGTCTTCGTCGACTCCACCCCGGTCTTCATCGACCAGGGCCTCTTCTTCTCAGGGGCCGCGGTCGTCACGTTCGGGGGCGCCTACGCCGTGCTGTCCTACGTCGCCCAGCAGGCCGTGCACGTCTACGGATGGCTGGCGCCCGGGGAGATGGTGCGCGGCCTCGCCATGGCCGAGACCACGCCCGGCCCCCTGATCATGGTGGTGCAGTTCGTCGCCTTCGTCGGTGCCTACCGCAACCCCGGAGACCTCAACCCCTGGCTTGCGGCCGTCCTGGCTTCGCTCCTCGTCTGCTGGGTGACCTTCGTGCCCTGCTTCCTGTTCGTCCTGCTCGGCGCGCCGTACGTCGAGGCGCTCCGCCACAACTCCCAGCTCTCTGCGGCCCTGACCGGGGTGACGGCCGCCGTGGTGGGGGTGATCGCCAACCTCGCCACGTTCTTCGCACTCCACACACTGTTCGACGACACTCGTCACGTCACCAGCGGCATCCTGCGGCTCGACCTGCCGGTCGTCCGGTCTGCTGACCCGGTTGCCTTCGCCATCATGGCGATCGCACTGGCCCTCATGTTCGGCCGCGGCTGGACGCCACTGCGCACTCTCGGCCTCTGCGCGGTCCTTGGAGTGCTCGCGGCGACACCTCAGCTGTTCTAGTCCGTCGTCACCGCTCGCGGTCGGCCCCTGGGCGGGGCCCGAGGAGCCGTTCGAGCAAGGCTGGGTCTGTCGGCCAGGCGCCGAGCAGCGTGTCTCGCGGAATGCTGCGAGCGGCGTAGCGCAGCAGCAGCACGACCGCGACGACGTCGTCGAGCGGCCCGATCACCGGGAGGAACTCCGGCAGCAGATCGATCGGGGAGATCGCCCACACGATGGCGACGAGCAGCGCCACCTTGGCCCGGCGCGGCACCGCCGGATCCTTGCGCAGCACCCTCGCCGTGGTCACGCACGCGGGCAGGAACTCGGCGACCTGCCGCAGCAGCCCGGGCGGAAGTCGGTGGGCGAGCAGCATCATGAGCAAGCAGCTGACGACCCACAGCCCGAGACCGGCGCCCGCCAGGGTGAGCATCGTCGCCACTCCAAGAGCCTATGTGGGCTGCAAGTGCGGTCCGGGGCGTCATGGCCGCCAAGGTCGCGGTGACGACCCTGGTGAGCAGGGGAAAGTTGCAATAGCCAGTGGGCGCGCTCTTCTCTCCGTATCGTCAATTGTCAGGTTGCGTCGTCGTGACAGCACGGGAGAAGAGACATGCGCAAGGTGCTGGCGGTGACTCTGCTCGCCGGCGTCGTGCTTCTCGCTGTGGGGCCGCTGGCCATCGTCGGATCCCTTGCCCAGCAACGCCAGCAGGACAAGGCCCTGCAGACCGAGGCGACCCAGGTGGCGGCAGCCTTCACCTCCTACTTCGAACGTGCGCGCAGCCTCGACCTCCTGCTGGCGCAGAATCCGGCGCTGCATCAGAGACCGGGCACGGTGACTCCGGAGGCCAACGACGCGGCGAACCGAGCTCTGGAGTACCTGGAGCGTCTCTACCCGGGGGCCATCGGGGAAGCCTGCCTGATCGACGACGAAGGGCGCGAGCTGGCTCGGGTCACCCGGGGCGTCCCGGCTCCCATCGGCGAGCTGTCCACGAACGAGGCGCAGAATCCGTTCTTCGCCCCGACGTTCGCCCTGAAGCTCGGACAGGTCTACCAAGCCGCGCCGTACGTCTCCCAGGACACGCACACGTGGGTCATCTCCAACTCGACCCGGATCGTGGTGGCTGACGGGCGGTCGCTGCTCGTCCACTTCGAGGTGTCCCTCGGCAGCTTCGCCGACCAGCTCGCCACCGGGACCGGTGAGCACTCCGTCGTGGTCGACGAGTCGACCGGGCGCACGATCCTGGCCGACGACACCGACCTGCCAACGAGCGACACCCCGGTCGCCGGGGAGTTTCCGGTCTTCGCGCACAGCTCGGTTCTGGGGTCCAGCGGAGCTCATGCCCGCACGATCGACGCAGACGGGCTGCGGTTGGCGGTGTCCGGGATCCCGAGCAAGTCAGGCAACGCCAACCACTGGACGGTGGTGCAGTGGTCGAACCACGGTGCCGGCGTCCTTCCGGTGTGGCTCGGCGGTGTCCTGACGGCTGCCGGTGCCTTCATGCTCTTCTTCTTCGTGGTGCTGCTACGACGTCAGCACAACGCGCTCCGGTTGGCTGCACGTCGCGACCACCTGACCAACATGGCCAACCGCAAGGGTCTCGAGGAAGCCCTCGAAGAGGCGGTTGCCGCCTCGCGCCGGACCGGGGAGAAGGTGGGTGTCCTCATGCTGGACCTGGACGGGTTCAAGCAGGTGAACGACACCTTCGGCCATGACCGCGGTGACGCAGTCCTGCAGGAGATCGGTAGACGCCTGCACGCGAACACCCTGGAGTACGACACCGCGGGGCGGTTCGGAGGCGATGAGTACGCCGTCATCCTGCGCCGGTTGCACGAGGGGCCTGACGTCGCAACCGTCGCGACCCGACTCCGCGAGGCGCTGGTCCGGCCGGTCGAGGTCGATGGCATCGCGCGGTTCGTGGGCGTCAGCATCGGTGCCTCAGTGTTCCCCGATCACGGTGCATCCGCCGCGGAGCTGTTGAGGGCAGCAGACGCTGCCATGTACCGGGCAAAGCGAGGTCGCGAAGGGATTCGCGTCTACGAGACGGGCACGCCTGAGGGGGCGACCGGGTCGTGGCTTGCCGCAGAGCTTCTCGTGGCCATCGAGCAGGACCAGATCACGATGGTCTACCAGCCTGAGCAGGACATCGAGTCCGGACGGGTGGTCAGCGTCGAGGCCCTGGCCCGCTGGATCCGTCCCGGCCACTCCGGCAACGTCGCACCGTCGGAGTTCGTGCCATTGGCTGAGGAGACAGGTCTGATCCGCCCGTTGACCCACCTGACGATGCGCAAGGCGCTGGACGAGGTCAAGGTGTGGAGGGACGCGGGCATCCACGTCCCGGTCAGCGTGAACCTCTCGGCCAGGCTCGTCACCGACCGGTCCCTCCCCGGCGACGTACAAGCCATGCTCGCCGAGCGCGGTCTGAGCGGCGACGCCCTGATCCTCGAGATCACCGAGACCGCACTGGTCGCCGACGTCGACATCGCCTGCGCCGTCCTCGGAGAGCTTCGGGCGTCCGGCGTGCGGATCGAGCTCGACGACTTCGGCAGCGGCTACGCGTCCACCCGAGCCCTGCGCGAGATGCCGCTGGACGGCATCAAGGTCGACCGGGATCTGGTCAACGACTTCAGCCCGAGCGGTCAGAGCCTGCTCGCCGCCACCATCGACGTCGGCAAGGTGCTGAACCTGTACGTCGTCGCAGAGGGCATCGAGAATGAGGAAGGACTCGGCCGGATGCGGTCACTCGGCGCCGACATCGTCCAGGGCTACCACCTCGGCCGACCCATGAGCCAGGCCGCCATTCGCCTAGCCCTGACCAGCGACCAAGTTGAGGCCCTGGTCCAGCCCCAATCCTGAAGACGCGTGCGCGCGACCTCTAGACTGCGGGGCGATGAGCGGCACCAGGGCGCGGTTACGTCCGATCGGTATGTCCGTCGGACGTCTGCTCGTGATGCTCACGGCGCTCGCCGGGCTGTTTGCGATGCACGGGTTGTCCGATCACGGCATGGCCGGTCCTGCTGCGGTGGCGACAGCCGCAGCGCCGATGCCCATGGCTCACGGCAGCGGCGCGAACACGTCACCGAGTCACGTGGCCAGCCGTGCAGACGAGGCACCCAGCCGGCAGCCGATCCACGGCGGGCATGACATGGGACTCGCCGGCGTGTGTCTGGCCGTGCTGGTGGCCGTGCTCCTGGTCGGTATGTCGCTCCGACTGCGCGGTCAGCGCCCACTGAGGGCCTGGCTGGTGCACTGGCGAGTCGATCAGGCGTTCTCTGGACGGCTCAGGCCGCTTCGACCACCCGATCCGCCCGCACTCTTCATCCAGCGCTGCTGAGCGGCTGGCGCCACGGCTGGTGCTGACTCCTTCGAGTCGTGCCATCGGGCGCTACTACCTGCCCACTTCCAGCATCGACAGATGGAGCTTCAACAATGTTGCGATCCCACCGCGCCCGCCGGCTTGGCATTGCCCTACTGACCGCACTGTCGCTGGGCTTCGGCCTGGCTGCCTGCGGTAATGACTCCGACGGCGGCCGCAACGCCTCCGACGAGCAAACCGCAGCCAATGGCGACGTCTTCAACAGCGCCGACGTCACGTTCGCCACCGACATGATCCCGCACCACGCCCAGGCCATCGAGATGGTCACGCTGACCGACACCCGGACCCTCGACCCCGAGGTCAAGAAGCTCGCCGACCGCATCCGCGACGCTCAGGCGCCCGAGGTGGAGACCATGGTCGACTGGCTCACCGCCTGGGGCGTGGACATCCCCGACACCTCGATCGACCACGCCAACGCCGGCCACGACATGAGCGACATGCCGTCGATGGCGAGCTCGGACATGCCAGGGATGATGAGCGCCGACGACATGCAGGCGCTGGCCAACGCCTCGGATGCCGAGTTCGAGGACATGTGGCTCGACATGATGGTTGACCACCACCAGGGCGCCATCGAGATGGCCCGGACCGAACAGGCCGAGGGCAAGTACCCGGGCGCCTTGTCGCTGGCTGGGTCCATCGAGAACTCGCAGCAGGCCGAGATCGAGCAGATCAAGAACTTGCTCGGTAGTTGACTCGACGCCGCGCAAGGTGCCGCCGCACCATCCCGGAGCGGGCACCTTGCGCAGGCCCGGCGCGCCTCAGGGTGAGTCTGTGCTCATGAATACCATGGGGGGGTATAGTATCGAGAGGCGTTGGTGAACGCTCCTATCCGAAGGACTGAAGATGACCCAGACGACACTGCGCGAGGGCGAGGACCCAGGTCAGGATCCTGAGCCCGTCCACCAACATGGCTACATCGCGGCCAAGAGCAAGGACGACTACCTCAAGCGGCTGCGCCGCATCGAGGGGCAGGCTCGCGGCTTGCAGCGGATGGTCGAGGACGAGAAGTACTGCATCGACATCCTCACCCAGGTCTCAGCGATGACGAAGGCGCTGCAGTCGGTGGCTCTCGGGCTCCTTGACGAGCACTTGGCCCATTGTGTCGTCGACGCGGCCAGAGCCGGAGGTCCCGAGGCTCAGGAGAAGGTGCGGGAGGCCTCCGAGGCCATCGCTCGCCTCGTCCGATCCTGACCCGTACCAGCGGAACAAGTGAGTGAGGCCAACATGAGTCACCACGTGCACCACGACGTCGCGCAGGGGAACCTGGTCAAGGATCCGGTCTGCGGGATGGACGTCGACCGGAACAGCACGGCCTACCGGTCGGAGCACGGCGGCCACACGTACTACTTCTGCTCGCAGCACGGCCAGGCCAGGTTCGAGGCAGACCCGGAGTCGTACCTGCTGCCGAAGGCGCCGGCCGCTGCGCCGGTCTCCGTGGAGGCCGCTGAGTGGACCTGTCCGATGCATCCGGAGATTCGTCGGCCGGGTCCAGGAACCTGCCCGATCTGTGGCATGGCACTCGAGCCCGTCACCGTGACCGCCGACTCCGGGCCGAGCCCTGAGCTGGCCGACATGACGCGCCGGTTCTGGACCGGGCTGGCACTGGCCATCCCGGTGCTGGCGCTGGCGATGGGCGGAGAGCTGTTCCCGTCCGTGCACGACTACCTCTCCGAGAGGGCGTCGACGTGGGTGCAGCTCGTGCTGGCGACGCCTGTGGTGCTGTGGGCCGGCTGGCCGTTCTTCGTGCGCGGCTGGACGTCGGTGCGGACGATGAAGCTCAACATGTTCACCCTGATCGCCATGGGCACCGGCGTCGCCTGGTCGTTCTCAGTCGTCGCGACGGTCGCGCCGGGCATCTTTCCCGACTCGTTCCGCAGCACGGGCGGGACGGTTGATGTCTACTTCGAGGCTGCTGCCGTCATCACGGTTCTGGTGCTGCTCGGGCAGGTCCTCGAGCTCCGGGCCCGCGAGCAGACGTCGGGTGCCATCAAGGCACTGCTGGACCTGACCCCGAAGACGGCTCACCGACTGGTGGCTGACGGGTCTGAGGAGGAGGTCACGCTCGACCTCGTTCAGATCGGTGACCGGCTGCGGGTCCGGCCGGGAGAGCAGGTGCCCGTCGACGGCACCGTCGAAGAGGGGCGCTCCTCGCTGGATGAGTCCCTGGTCACCGGCGAATCCATGCCGGTCACCAAGACGGCCGGTGGTGTCGTGATCGGCGGCACGCTCAACCAGACAGGCTCGCTGATCATGCGGGCCGAGAAGGTCGGCCGCGACACGATGCTGGCGCGGATCGTGCAAATGGTGGCGGAGGCCCAGCGATCCCGCGCGCCGATCCAGCGGATGGCCGACCGGGTGTCGGCATGGTTCGTGCCGGCCGTGCTGGGCGCGGCGGTGATCGCGGCCATCGTCTGGGCGACGGTGGGACCGGATCCGCGCCTGGCGCACGCGCTGATCGTGGCGGTGGCCGTGCTGATCATCGCCTGCCCCTGCGCCCTCGGCCTCGCCACGCCGGTTTCGATCATGGTGGGCGTCGGCCGCGGTGCCCAGCTCGGGGTCTTGATCAAGAACGCCGAGGCGCTGGAGCTCATGGAGAAGGTCGACACCCTGGTCGTCGACAAGACCGGCACCTTGACCGAAGGGAAGCCCTCCGTCACCCAGATCGTGCCCGCCAGCGGCCACGATTCCGACGAGCTCCTGAGACTTGCCGCCAGCGTGGAGCGGGCCTCCGAGCACCCGCTGGCCCACGCCGTCGTGGCGGCCGCGGAGCGGCAAGGGGTCGTCATCCCAACGGTGACCGAGTTCGACTCCACGGCGGGCAAGGGTGCGCTCGGCAACGTCGAGGGCCACCGCATCCTGCTGGGCAGCGCCTCGTTCATGGACAGTCACGGCCTGGACACCGGACCGCTCGCCGTCGAGGCCGACCGACTCCGCGGCGACGGAGCCACCGCCATCTTCGTGGGCGTGGACGACCACGTCGCCGGCGTCGTCGCGATCGCCGATCGGGTCAAGGAGACGACTCCGGCTGCCGTGAAGTCGCTGCGCGAGGAAGGCATCGAGGTAGTGATGCTCACAGGCGACAACCGCGTCACCGCCGAGGCGGTCGCCCGGACGCTGGACATCGACCGCGTCGAGGCAGACGTCCTGCCGGACCACAAGAGCGACGTCGTCAAACGCCTGCGCGACCAAGGCAGAGTCGTCGCGATGGCGGGTGACGGCGTCAACGACGCACCGGCCCTGGCGGCCGCCGACGTCGGCCTGGCCATGAGCTCCGGCACCGACGTCGCCATGGAGAGCGCGGGCATCACGCTGCTGCGCGGCGACCTGACCGGCATCGTCCGCGCTCGACAGCTGTCGCAGGCGACGATGTCCAACATCCGGCAGAACCTGATGTTCGCCTTCGTCTACAACGTCGCCGGCATCCCGATCGCGGCCGGCGTTCTCTACCCGGTGTTCGGCTTGCTGTTGTCGCCGATGATCGCGGCAGCAGCCATGGCCCTCTCGTCGGTGAGCGTGATCACCAACGCCCTCCGGTTGCGATCCAGGCACCTCTGATGCCCTCCATGTCCGCTGTCGAGCGGGCGTTCTGCCGGAACCCGCTCTGGGGCGGCTTCGCCCGCAATGCAGTTCTGCCATGGGCCCTGCAAGGGGTCAGGCCAGCGGGAGAGCTGTTGGAACTGGGCAGCGGCAGCGGCGCGATGGCCGCCGGGACCGCGCGGGCATTCCCTGACCTGACGTTGATGGTCACCGACGTCGACCCAGCCATGGTCGGGGCGGCACGGCAGCGACTTCGCGGCCACCCGCAGGTCACGGTCGCCGAGGCCGACGTCACCGACCTGCCTTTCGACGACGGTCGCTTCGATGTCGTTGCCTCCTACCTCATGCTGCATCACGTGATCGAGTGGCGACGGGCACTGGCCGAGGCATTCCGCGTGCTCAAACCCGGAGGGATCTTCGTCGGCTACGACCTCGACCGCACCCGCGCCGCGGAGTGGATACACATCGTCGATCGCTCGCCGTACCGTCTCATCGATCACGACGACTTCGATCCCGCGCTCACGGCGGCAGGATTCGACCAGGCGCGAGTCACGAGGGCTCTGGGCGCCCACGTGACCAGGTTTGTTGCGCGGAGGCCTCACTAGTCACGGGCAGCGCGCACCAGGCCGGTCATCGCAACATCGATCATGCGGCGCAGAGCTGCCTGGCTCTCGGCGTAGCGGGCACCCGCGGCGGCGTTGAGGCAGTACAGCGCCAGCTCGCCGGCCGGTACGTCCTCGCGCAGCTCACCTGCCTCCACGCCCTCCGAGGAGACGGTAGGAAGACAAGCATGAAGAGAAGGTGAAGCACATGGAGACCACCGCCGTCGACCGCACCGTCTTCATGTCCCTTTCATGTCGTCCTGCCTACGGTCGGTCCGGAAGTCGGGGACAGGAGGTGAGGAGGACCTGTGCACACGAGTGCGTCGACGGTCGTGGGAGGCCGGCTGCAGGAGGAGTGGTTCCGGGCGGTCAACCACCTGGCTCGCATCACTCCGTGGTTGCACATACCGGCTCGGTTGTACGCCGAGTACGGCGTGGTCCTGTTCGCCGCGCTGCTCCTGGGCGCCTGGACTCTGACCAGGCGAGGCGGGGACCTGCAGCGCGTGGCGGCCGCCCTTTGGGCGCCCATCGGCGTCCTGGTCGCGCTGGGCCTCAACCAGTTCTTCGTCTCCGCCGTGGCCGAGTCACGCCCGTACACCGTCATGCCTCATGCGCTGGTGCTCGTCTCGCGCAGCACGGACGCGTCGTTCCCGAGCGACCACGCCGTGATGGCCGGAGCAGCCGCGGCCGGGCTACTCCTGGCTCACCGCACACTCGGCCTCGTCGCCGCTGGGCTGGCCCTGCTGATGGCCGCCACCCGGGTCTACGTCGGGGCGCACTTTCCCCTCGACGTCGTCGCGGGACTGGCGGTGGGCGTGGTCGTGGCGCTCACGTCGTACGCCGCCGCCCGGCCACGAGTCTTGCGCCTGGTCGTCGCCTTGTCGCACACCGCCGCCCGGCCGCTGCTGACCGCGCAACCTGAGGACGTCGCGGCCCAGTAGAAGGCCGGTCCAAGCAATCACGAGACGAGGCGACCCACGTCCCGCGTCAACGAGGCCCGACCCGCGGCCTGGCGCCGCCGCGCTTTCATCTCCCTTTCATCTTCGGCCCCCTAGGCTCCCGACGTGATGGGGACCAGCGCATGACGACAGCGCAGAGGGGCGCCACCATGACCGGCGACCTGCTCGAGCCACCCGCCCTTGCCTGGCGACGCGCCGCGCGGCTGTGGGCCGTCGTGGCGGTCTTCATCGGGATCGGGATCGCGCGATCCGTCCAGGTCGGCATCCCCTTCAGGGACCCGCACGGCGCGTACCTGCTCACCCGGGTCGCCCTGACGGTCGCGATCTTCGCCGGGCTCGTCGCCCTCGACGGCTTCGTCCGCTGCGGTCGTCCACGCTCCGCCCGCGCGACGCTCCTCGCGATCCGGAGTCGCTGGACCCCGCGTCGGCTCGCGCTGGCGTGGTCCGCGCTGCTCGCCTATCACGCCACCTACTTCACCTACCACAACCTCAAGAGCTGGGACGTCTTCAACGCCCCACGCGACGCGATGCTCGCCGAGTGGGACCGCTGGATCTTCGTCGGTCACAGCCCTGCTGTCGTGCTCCACGACCTGCTCGGCCAGCACGTAGCCGCCTGGGTGCTGATGGTCTGGTACGAGACCTTCCCGACCCTGGTGGTCGTTGCCTTCCCCGCGGCGGTCGCGCTGGCTCCGCGGATGCGAGACGCCTACGTGGGGATCGCTGCGTTCGTGTGGGTGTGGATCCTCGGTACGGCGAGCTACTACGCCATCCCGTCGCTGGGTCCCTTCCACGCGGCTCCGGGCGACTTCGCCGGGTTGCCGCACATGCCGATCCAGGACACGCAGGCGAGGTACCTCGCCCAGCGCGACGACCTGCTGGCCCACCCCCACGCCGCCGACGCCTTCGCGCAGATCTCAGCCTTCGCGAGCCTGCACGTCGCGGTCACCGCGGTGATCCTCGGCCTGGCGTGGTGGCACCGTCTGCGGCGTACGACGGCCGTGATGGCGGTCTTCCTCGCCGGTACAGCAGTCGCGACGATCTACCTCGGGTGGCACTTCGCGGTCGACATCCCGGCCGGCCTGCTGATCGCCGCGCTCGCGTGGGTCTTGGCTCTCCTGACTGTTGGCGTACGCCGACGCCCGGTCACCAGCCCGCTACCGCACGGGTCGACCAAGACCGGTTGACGCCTTCATGTTCCTTTCATCGAGTCAGCCCTAAGGTTCGGGCATGCGTTGCGTGGTCGTCCTTCCGACGTACAACGAAGCGGCCACCGCCGAGACGATCGCGGCCGGACCGGGCACCACCCGAAAAGCATGAGCACGTCGAGCAGCGCCGGCACGGTGATCACCGCGACCGGGGCCCGAGCGCTGGGGGCGACTGACGCGCGGGCCGACCGGTGGGCCAAGCTGCGGTTCGTCCTGTCATGGGGAGCCGGCTCGGCTCTGATCCTCGCGATCCTGCCCCGGGCCGTGGACGTGTCCTGGCACGCCATGCTCCCGGCCCTGGGCTCCGTGCGGTGGCCCGCGGCACTCGCCCTCGCCGGCGTGTGGTTCTTGGGTCTCTTCGTCCATTCGTTCGTCCTCACGGCAGCCGCACCGAGCCTGACGCACCGGCGAGCGCTCACCCTCAACCTGACCGGGAGCGCCGTCTCCAACGTCGTGCCGTTGGGCGGTGCCGCCGGTGTCGAGCTCAACCGCCGGATGATGCGCACGTGGGGC